>NZ_JAWLDS010000031.1:0-33412 GCF_041686535.1 Aquicoccus sp.
CGCAAAATCAGCAGCGTTCTACGAGGACACTCATTCGGCCCACGATCCGGGTCCCAATCGAGTATTACCCGAACGCTGGCGACTGAGTCGCGTGCGCTTGGCCTCAACCAAAACCAGCCAACCCATGGCTTATGCCATCGACCACTGTGCCGTCGCGCGCGTGGCATGGCTACCGCATGGCCCTGTGAGGGAGAACCAAGATGGAAAGGAAACACGTGCGCGATCAAGCCCCTCGGGCCGCGCCGATTCAAACCCCCGAAGAGCTACCCAATCGACCGCCAATCACCGCGGCGGTGACGCGATCAGAACCGGTGATCGGCGACTGGGTCGAGACTGCGCGAGGGGAAGTGGGCCTGATTACTGACCTCTGCTCAAGTGTCCTGGGCACTGTTGCGGAGGTGTGTGTTGGGCGGTGCTACCGGGAAGTGCCTATTCGGGACATCAGGCGGAAACTAGACGAGCTTTCCGCATCGACTGAGTAGCCCCGAGGCGAACTTCTCTTGGTTGTGATCAACCATCTCAGCTACTCGGAGACCACCAGAACATCTTCCGAGTGCGCCTCCTGCATGTTCGGTCTCTGTTTCGGTCGATAGCGATGGAAACGGGGCGCGCAGTTTTGGCGGGGTTGCGATTCAGGTCATTGAAAAGGCGGGGAATTTTTCGACCGAACCGAAATCGGCGCGGTTCGCCCGACCAGAGACCAGAGGGCATTCAGAGACGGAAATCGCTGTGTCCCCGCGTCTCAGCGGTTCGCACCCATGCGGCAAACCCCTTTGAAAACAGGGGAAATTCGCCGCCCCATGGGCGGTCTGGACGGGTTCGCAATGGTGATGGTGGCGGAGCGGAAGGGATTCGAACCCTCGAGACGGTTTCCCGCCTACACACTTTCCAGGCGTGCGCCTTCGACCACTCGGCCACCGCTCCGACGACGGGTCTATCCAATATTGCAGGGGGGCTGCAAGGGGCTAAACCGCCAGATGGCTCGCTTTGCGCGCGGATCAATCGAGATGGACATGTACCCGACGGTTTTGTTTGCCCTTGTTCTCGAATCGGGAGATGCGTATACGGCCGATTTCTGCCGTGCGAGCAACGTGCGTGCCGCCGCAGGGTTGCAAATCAATCTGGCGGTTGGCTTCCCCGATACGCACGAGACGAATCCGCCCAACCCCGCGGGGGGGACGCACCGACATCGTCTTGACCAGTTCTGGCTGGGCATCCAGCGCCGCCGCGTCAATCCATCTATCGGTGACTGGTGCATCGCTCTGGATCAGGTCGTTGAGTGCCTCTTCAAGCGCCACGCGATCCTCGGGCGGTTCGGGCATGAGGAAATCCAGCCGCCCCCTGTCGGCCCCGATCTGCCCGCCCGTCACCGGCAGCGGCAATACGACCGAAAGGAGGTGTAGTGCCGTGTGCACCCGCATGTGGCGATGACGCCGCTCCCAGTCGATAACTTGTTGCACCTCTGTTCCGACCGCCGGCAGAGCGTACGGTTCGGCGGGGACGAGCGCAATCTCCCCCTGCCCTGCCTTCATCGCAGTTGCAATACGAGTCGCGCCGTCGTCCCAATGGATCGAGCCGCTGTCGCCGGGCTGTCCACCACCGGTCGGGTAGAAGATCGACCTGTCGAGGATGATTCCGCCTTCTTGGGTGTGTCCGGTCACGGTCGCAGTTGCGTCGCGCAGATAGGCATCATCTTGAAACAGGTGGTCGGTCATCGTCCGTCTCCGTCTCCGCCAACACCCGGGTCCCCGTCGTCCATGTCGCTTTCATGAAGGTTCGAAAGATCGGGACGATCCGCGCGTCGACCGGGTTTCCGATCATCTGGCGCAGGGTCGTGCGAAGTCTCGGCCGGTCGTTCCGGCCCGCCGCCCAGAACCTCCGGGTTGCGCAGCCATACATCGCGCTGCGCAAAGGGAATCTCGATCCCCTCATCGGCAAACCGTTTCGCAATCTCGTGGTTCATGTCCGACTTGACGGTCAGAACCCAGTTCACATCTCTCAGGATGGCGCGGATCTCGAAATCGAGGCTGCTCGCGCCGAACCCCTGGAACACAACCGCCGGGGGCGGATTCAACAGAACCATGGGATGGGCTTCGGCGATCTCGCGCAGCATCGCTTCGACCTTGCCGGTATCAGTGCCATAGGCCACACCGATCGGAACGATCACCCGCCCGACGGTATTGCCGCGGGTATAGTTCGTCACAGTGCCCGACACCAGATCGGCATTGGGCACGATCACGTCGGTGCGGTCGAAGGTCTCGATCCGGGTCGAACGCACGGAAATGTCGCGCACATATCCCATTTGGCCGCCAACCTCGATCCAGTCACCTTCGGAAATCGGCCGTTCGATCAGCAGGATGATGCCCGAGACGAAATTGGACACGATGTTCTGAAGCCCGAAACCGATCCCGACAGACAGCGCGCCGGCCACGATGGCCAGAGAACTGAGGTCGATGCCCGCCGAGGTGATGGCGATGATCGCAGCCAGAAAAATGCCGACATAGCCAAGCCCCGACACCAGGGCATTCTGCCCGCCCACATCCATCCGCGTCTTGGGCAGAACCGTGTTTCGCAGCGTGCCCTGCAACAGCCGGGTGATCGTGTACCCTGCAGCGAACACGATGGCAAATGTCAGGAAATCCACCGGGCTGATACGCGTCTCGCCCAACATGAATCCGCTATTGACTTGCGTCCAGAGCTCGATCAGCTCGGTCGAGCGCGCGCCCCAGATCATCGCAAGGAACGGAGCCGCCGCCAGGCTCAGCACAAACCCGGCCAGCACCGGGACCAACCCGTCTCGCCCCTCTTCACCAACGCCCGAGAACAGAACCCAAAGCTCGGCAACAAGGCGTTGCAGGATCATCACGAATGCCAGCAGGAGCACCGATGACAGCATCGAGAAGGTCAGCGTGCGGGCAGCCTCGAAATAACCGCCAAGTGCCAGAAGGACGCCGGCAATGGCCACTGCCTGCAAGGCCCGAGCCAGCAGCAGCAGCAACTGGTCGATATATCCCGGCGTTGCCGCGTCGTCCTCGGCGATCCTGGCGTGATTCTGTCGCAACAGCCGGGCGAGGCGCCACATCAGCAAACCGCTCAGAACGATCAGAGGAAAGGTCACGACCGCGTTGGTCGCCGGCGTCCAGCCCTCATAGGTCGAAATAGGCCTGACCAGCATCGAAAGTCCCAGGACGAGGCCGATAAGCCCCCCCTCAAACCGACCTTCACGGCGCCGTTCCGCTGAAAGCTTCAAGGGAGGGTCGTCAAGGTCGCCTCGCGGGAAGACACGCAAGGCAATCCACATCGAAACGATGAACAGATATCCGGCCGGTCGCAGCGCCGACAAAAGCTGTTCGCCTCGCAAGCCGGGCAGACCCGTTGAATACGCAGCCTCGATCAAGGCGGTAAAGCCCAACAGCATGACGAGCGGTTGCCCAAGGGAGGCAACGAATCCCAAAAGCCAGCGGCTCCGGCTATCGCTGTGGTTCTGAATGCGGACTGTCAGTCGACTCACCCATTTCCAGCCCTGTACGAGCAAGACCGTGCCGGCGATCAGCAAAAGAATCGACATCGGCAACCGGCTTTTCGTCATTTCGCGCTGAATCGGATTTTCCCATGCGCTGCGCCACTCCTTGCGCAGGTTGGCAAAGGCAGTGTTGAGCTCGCTCAGTGCGGGTGCCCAGTGCAACGGGTTGACCGGCAAGGGCCCGCGCTCCAGCAACTGTTGCGACTGACGATCACGAATGATCGCGTCGATCCCCCGGATCAATCCATCAGCCCGCGCATGGGCGATCTCGGCGGTTTTCACCGGGGCTTGAAGCTCGGCCAGCCGCGCGTTCAGTTCGCTCCTCGATTGGGCAATCTCGGTTGGTTCTTCGCCGTCTTCAGGGGGTGACCCCAGCGCGGCAAGCTGTTCACGGGTCGTGCGGATACGCGCCATGTTGGTTGACTGCGCGTCCAGAAAGCGCGCCCGCCATTCGGCGAGTTCCATGCGCAGACTTCCCAGTGCCGCATCCGAGGCCCGTCCTGCTTCGACCGCCGTTTCGGCGCGCTCTGCGATGCGCTGCCATGCGTCGTAGTCGATCGACTGTTCATCGGTCTGCTGGGCAACGCCGGGCAATGCCACAAGGCACAACATCAACGTCAGCGAGAGCAGGAATGCACGCACCTTGTTCATTCCTCGACAAACACCACCGGAACCTCTTTGGGTGCGGTGGCGAACCATCCCGGCACAGGCAGACCCTTTTCCCGCAGGAAATCCGGGTTGTACAACTTGGACTGATAACGTGTGCCGTAATCGCACAGGATGGTCACGATGGTATGGCCCGGCCCCATCTCGCGCGCCATGTGCACCGCTCCGGCCACGTTGATTCCGCTCGACCCGCCCAGGCACAGCCCCTCGTGTTCCAGGAGGTCAAAGACGTAAGGCAACGCCTCCTCATCCGGCACCTGATAGGCCATATCGGGCGTGAACCCCTCAAGATTGCGCGTGATCCGCACCTGCCCGATACCCTCGGCGATCGAGCTGCCCTCCATCGCGATCTCCCCGGTGGTGTAATAGCTGTAAAGCCCCGCACCCATCGGATCGGCGATGGCGATCTTGACACCCCTGGGCTGAAGCGCTTCGGCTACACCGGCGAGCGTCCCGCCCGACCCCACGGAGCAGACGAACCCGTCGACCCCGCCCTCGGTCTGCGCCCAGATCTCGGGGCCGGTGCCTTCAACATGCGCCTGACGGTTGGCCACGTTATCGAACTGGTTGGCCCAGATCGCGCCCTTGGGTTCGCTCTGCGCAAGGCGTTCGGCCAGACGGCGCGAATAATGCACGAAATTGTTGGGGTTGCGATAAGGCGCAGCCGGCACCTCTACAAGCTCGGCCCCCGCCAACCGCAGCATGTCCTTCTTCTCCCGGCTTTGCGTCTCGGGAATCACGATCACTGTCTTGAACCCCATCGACGCACCTACCAGCGCCAACCCGATACCGGTGTTGCCCGCCGTCCCTTCGACGATGGTGCCACCCGGCTTCAATTCACCCCGCGCCACCGCATCGCGGATGATGTAGAGCGCTGCACGATCCTTGACCGATTGCCCGGGATTTAGAAATTCGCATTTGCCCAGGATGGTGCAGCCGGTTGCCTCGCTTACCTGCCTGAGGCGGATCATCGGCGTGTTCCCGACAGCCTGTGAGAGATCCTGAGCAATCAGCGGAATGGACATGGGGGCGCTCCTTGACATGGCTTGCTCAATCAGGTGTAGGCCCTCACGCTTGGCAACTCAAGCAATCGGTTGGTCCGTTGCGGCGACCCTCAACCGGGGCCTCTCTCGTTGCAACCAAAGCAGCATAAGCACAAGGGGTGCCACATTCGCCTCGCCGCTTTCCATCAGTGTGATGGCCTCGTCGAACGGCAGAAGATGGCTACGTATATCTTCCTGTTCTTCTTCGGCGCCACCATGCCCAGCGGCGTCATCGGGCAAATCTGTCAAGCCCACAAAGCAGTTGAAGTACTCGCTCGAATTCCCCGGCGAGGCATAGAACGCTCCGATCCTTTCCAGATTGCCCATGCGTAGCCCGGCCTCCTCAACCGCTTCGCGTCGCGCCGTGAGTTCGGCGCCTTCTCCCGCCTCGATCCGCCCCGCAATCGGCTCGAGGAGCCATGGCAAGCCATCCCCCCTTGCATAAGGTCCCATGCGAAACTGCTCGATCAGCATCACCCGGTCGCGAACCGGATCGTAGGGCAGAACAAGCGCCGCATCCCCGGATATGAAGACCTCCCGGCTGATCCATTCGCTCATCCCGCCGGAAAAGAGGGGGTGTCGCAAACGGTAGACGCGCATCAGGAAGAAACCGGCGTGGCTTATCTCGGCGGCCGCTTTCTCCACGCATTCACGTCCGATCCCGCAGCGAAGGGTCGCTGGTGCCGGATGTGCCTCAGCCCGCGCGCGCGCGCCTGCACGCACTAAAATCATATCATGACGATCTGCAACCTCCCCCGGCGAACACTTCCCGAAATACTCCATCATCTCTCTTGCTGCGTGCTTTGCCACCGGCCAGCATTCGCCAGACCATTTGTCCAGCCTCCAGTCCGCACCTGCCCGCCACAAACCTGGCCGCGGGAAATAGGCCATTGCCACAACCGGCCCGCTATCGGTTTCGACCGTGACATCACGCAGATCATACCCGAACCCCAGTTCATAAAAGTTGAGCCGTGCGGCCACAGCGTCTCGCACATCGCGCAACAATACACCTTCGCAAGAGGCGCCATGGTGCTCCTCTATCAGTGGGAATCCCTGCCCCTCGACCTCTGCGACCCTGTAACCGGAAAGCCGCGCCGTGACGGGATCAAGAAACTCAAGGTACTGCCCTGACACGAGTTCCAGAAGCGGCGCATGCCGCAACGTGCCGTAGAGAAAGATGCTGGTCATCGTAGCCTTGCGCCCCTGCAGTTCAAGTCCAGCGGCGATGCACGAACTCGCTCACAAGCCCAGCTAGGAAGCCACCCACGAATAATGTCGCCAGGATATGTACATGCAGGAGGTTCGCCCCGTAGTCGATCCCGAGCTGGAAGACATCCACCACCGCTTCTACAGGTCCACCATATCGCCGGGAGAGGGCAAGGCGGAGCATTTCGTTGAAAGCCTGAACAAAAAGCGCCCAGAAGACCATTGCTGCAACGCCTGTCAGACCGATGCTTAGCGATGTGACATAATCGGTTCCCAAACGGCCGCCGATCACGACCCAGCCGCAAAGCGCGGCTATTCCAAGATTGACCAGCCGAAAATACCCGAACTGCGTCTCCGGGGGCATCACGGCGATCACCTGTTCGGAAACGATCCATGCAATCACCATCAGGCAGAACGCGGCAATCAGTCGGGCGGTGGTCGGCATCGGCTCCCGGTGTCCATGATGACCCTAATCGGCATCAGCTTCCGCCATGACCGGACAGGGCGCAAGGGGCGAGGTACAGATTCTGGATCTCATAAACCAAACAGTCACACTCTGGCCTGCGACGCGAACCTCTGGGCTCACCGGCTTCTATCATAAGCCGCCAGCGCCCGTTCGCGCCCTGCTTTCAATTCGATCAAGGGTGTGGGACGCATGTCGCCGGGCGCGAGATTCCAGCTTTCGGGTATCGCCTCAAAGAAGCTCAGCGCCGTTTCGGTTGGCTGCGCCTGCCCCTCGGCGAGCCACCTGCGCCGGTATTGTCCTTCGGGGTCGAATTTCTCGGCCTGCATCTCGGGGTTGAAAATGCGGAAATAGGGCGCCGCATCAGGCCCCGAGCCCGCCACCCATTGCCAACCCATCGCGTTGTTGGCCGGGTCCCAGTCGGTTAGACACTCCTCGAACCATGCCTGCCCCTGCTTCCAATGCACCAGCAGATGCTTGGTCAGGTACGAGGCCACGATCATCCGCGCGCGGTTGTGCATGTGTCCCGTCACATACATCTCGCGCATCGCCGCATCGACGAAATCGACCCCTGTTCGCCCCTGCTTCCAGGCTTGAAAATGCGGATGCTCTGCATCCTCGACCCATGGGAACCCGTCCCAACCCTCGCGCCAGTTGGCGATAAGGATATGCGGCGTGTGGAACATCAGGTGATGGGCGAAATCGCGCCACACGATCTGGCGCAGGAAGGCTTCCGCCCCCCGATTGGCCTTCTCGCGCGCCGCCATCCCTGCGGCCCATACCTGCCGGGGCGAAACCTCGCCCAGCGCGAGGTATTCCGACAGGCCCGACGTCGCGTTTTGCGCCACCATGTCCCGCCCGTCGCCGTAGCTCACCAACCGCGCCTCGATGAACTCGCTCAGCCGGGCCGCTGCCGCCGCCTCGCCGGGTTTGCAGTGGCGCGCGACCACCTCGGCGCCGCGCCGCATCGCCGCGCCCAGCGCCCAATCATCGAGAATTTCGCCCCGCGGCCAGCCTCGCGGCGGCGCGAGACGCGGCACCGGCAAGGGCGTACCCGGATCGCGCCCACGCACCGCCTTCCAGAAAGGGGTATAGACCTTGTAGAAGCCGCCGCTCCCGGTTTCGACCGTCCACGGCTCGTGCAAGAGATGCCCGCCGTGGCTCTGCGCCGTGATTCCATCCGATCGGAGGGCACTCTTGATGTCGCCGTCACGCTCCCGCGACACTGGATCGTAAAGCCGGTTCCAATGCACGGCATGCGCGCCCGTCTCGGCGATCACCTCGCGCAGCACGTCGAGCGCCGCGCCCCGGCGCAGGATCAACCGGCTGCCCCGTGCCTCGAGTGCACGCTGCAATTCCCGCAAACCCTCGCCCAACCGCCATTTCGGCGCGGCCCCGAGCCCGTCCATCTGCACATCCCGGATGAACAGCGCGATCACCGGTCCACTTTCGGCCGCCGCGCTCAGCGCCGCATTGTCGCCCAGCCGCAAATCCCGTCGCACCCACCAGATGCACGGCGTGTTGCTCTCCATGACATTAACCCCGCTTTCACGCCGTTACGCCGGCCCGACGGACCCGGATCACAATTCGCGTTCCAGCGCCTCGATCAGGCGGTCAACCTCCTCGGCGCTGGTGTAATGCACGAAGCTTAGGCGCAACACGCCGCGCTCCGGCGCCACCCCCATCGCTTCAAGCGCGCGCAGCGCGTAGAAATCGCCGCCACCCGCCATGATGCCGTGCCCGGCCAGCCGACGCGCCACCTCGATCCCCGGCTCACGCAGCGCCACCGCCACCGTGGGCGCACGACCCTCGGCCCGATCCGGCCCCAACAGGCGCAGATCGTTGCGCGCGCGCAGCGCATCGAGAAGCGGTTGCAACAGCCGCACCTCATGCGCCCGCATCATGTCATGTATACCGGTGGCCCGTTCCGCCGGACCACCGCCAATCCCGTGATGCTCGGCCAGGACGTCGATGTAATCGGCCATCCCGGCACAGGCCGCCACCTGCGCGTGATCAGGCCCCGCAGGCGTGAACCGCTTATAAAGTGTATCGGCGTTGAAATAATGTGCCTGGTTGGGCAGTTGCTCTCCAAGCGCGCGCCGGATCACCATGATCCCCTGATGCGGTCCATAGGTCTTGTAAGCCGAGAACAGGTAGATATCCGGTCCCAGTTCCCCAACATCGGGAAACCCGTGCGGCGCATATGACACCCCGTCGACACAGACAAACGCCCCCGCCGCATGGGCCATGGCGGTGATCTCGGTCACCGAGTTTACCTCGCCCACCACGTTTGAACAATGTGGAAAACACACCAGCCGGACGTTCTCATCGAGGAGGTTTTCGAGCGCCGAGGGATCGAGATGCCCGCTCTCCGGGTCAATCTTCCATTCGCGCACCTCGATGCCCGCTTCGGCCAGCCGCCGCCACGGGCCGGTATTGGCCTCGTGATCCTGGTCGGTCACCACGATTGCCTCACCCGGTTTCATCCATTGCCGGACCGCCTGCGCCAGGACATAGGTGTTCTGCGTGGTCGATGGACCGAACGAAAGCTCGTCGCTCTCGATCCCCAGCATCGCCGCCAGCCGCGCGCGCGCCTCGTCCATCTCCTCACCGCCCAGGCGGCTGGCCTCATAGGGGCCATAAGGCTGCACCTTGCGTTCGCGATAGAACCGCGTCAGCCGGTCGATGACGAACCGCGAGGTGTATGACCCGCCCGCATTCTCGAAAAACCCCTGCCCCGCCAGCGACGGCACCTCAAAGGCGGGAAATTGTGCCCGCACGAAATCGACATCCAGATCCATCTGTCACACCCCTCGAACATTTGGGCCTACTCAAGTTGAAAGCCCAGCCAGACACAAGACCCCGGCCCTTCATCTTGCCCAAAATGCTCATAGAAAAACAAAAGGCCCCGCGACATGCGCGGGGCCTTTGCTCGTTCTTTCTGACAGGCTCAGCGCTTCTCGGCGCGCAGCCCCATGATGATCGCCACACAAATCGCCAGCAGGATGATCGTGAACGGCAATCCGGTAGAGATCACCATCGCTTGTAGCGAGGTAAGCCCCCCGCCGATCAACAGGGCGATCGCAACCAGCCCTTCGAAGGTGCACCAGAACACGCGCTGGCTGACCGGCGCGTCGATCTTGCCGCCCGCGGTGATCGTATCGATCACAAGGCTGCCGGAGTCCGACGAAGTGACGAAGAATACGATCACGAGAACGATACCGATCGTCGAAGTGATCGCCGTAAGCGGCAGGCTCTCAAGCATCGCAAAGAGAGCGACCGAGTCGTTGTATTCGGTGATCACGTTCGCGATAACCCCCGAGGTTTCGGGGTTGTCAATCATGTCGTTGATCGCGGCCCCGCCGAAGACAGCCATCCAGAAGATGCACACGATGCTCGGGATGATCAGCACGCAAGTCAGGAATTCGCGCACGGTCCGGCCCCGGCTGACGCGAGCGATGAACATGCCCACGAAGGGCGACCAGCTGATCCACCAAGCCCAGTAAAAGGCAGTCCAGCCATGCAAATAGCCGGTGTCTTCACGGCCATGCGGGTTGGACAGCGGAAGAAGCTCCTGCGCATAGGCACCCAGCCCCTTGACGAACTCGGTCAAGATGCCGACCGCCCCGGCCGTGAACAGCACGAAGAACAGCAGCACGAACGCAATCGACATGTTGATCTCGGATAGAACCTTCACACCGCCATCAAGGCCGCGAAGCACCGAAACCAGCGCCACCGCCGTGATGCCGCAGATCAGGATCACCTGCGTCGTCACACCAAGCGGAATGCCATAGACATATTCAAGGCCGGCATTGGCCTGTCGCGCCCCAAGGCCCAGCGACGTGGCCAGACCGAACAGCGTGGCAAATACCGCCAGCGTGTCGATGACATGTCCGGTCCAGCCCCAGACCCGCTCGCCGAAGATCGGATAAAAGGCCGAGCGGATGGTCAACGGCAAGCCCTTGTTATAGGTGAAGAGAGCCAGCGCCAACGCGACAACGGCATAGATCGCCCAAGGATGTAGCGCCCAGTGATAGGACGTGGCGGCCAACGCCATCCGCCGGGCTTCCTCGACATTGCCCGCGATCAGCGCACCATCCTCATCGAACGGCCGCACCACGCCCAGAGGCTCGTCACCCCACGGCGTACCGAAGTAATAGGCCGGCTCCAGAACGCCAAAGAACATCAGGCCGATGCCCATGCCTGCCGCGAACAGCATCGCGAACCAGCCGATATAGCTGTAATCCGGCGTCGCATCCGTTCCGCCAAGGCGCACCGATCCATAGGGCGAGATGATCAACAACAGGCAGAACACCACAAAGATGTTGGCCGCCCAGACAAAGAACCAGTCGAACGTGCTGGTTAGCGCCGGACGAAGCCAGCCAAAGAAATCCGCCGCCTGCTGCGGCGCGATGAGCGCGTAGGCCGTGAACAGCACGACCACCAACCCCGAGATCACGAAAACGGGGTTGTGAATGTCGAGTCCGAAGGGCCCGATCCTGGGTTGTATGTTGTCCTGACCGACCTGGTAGTCGGTCTCGATGATATCCGAATGGCCTTCCGGCTCCGGGATACCCTGGTCTGTCGTTTCCTCGGCCATTTAACGGCCTCCCTTGTCTTGTTTTCCCTCGATCCTGGTTCAGCCGCGCACGACCATGACGGAACATTTGGCATGCTCGGCAAGCTTGCCGCCATTCGATGGCCAGATATAATCCATCACGTTGGGCATATGGCTCTGCATGACCACCAGATCGGCACCGGTCTCCTTGACTGAACGCAACAGCGCATCGTCGAGGTCGGTGGTCGGGTCATGGCTGACCACGGTGTACTCATGCGTCTCGATACCGTGGCTCTTTGCCTGTTCCTGCGCGAACTCGGACAGCTTGGCCTCGTATTCCTTGGGGTTGTGTCCCATGGCCCCGGGCGTGGCCGCGGTCACCCCGACATAGGTCACCTTGGCCCCGTAATGCTTGGCCAGATCCGCCGCGCATGTAAGCGCCCGTTCGAGGTCTGATAGATGTGCCAGATCGACCGGCACCATGATTCTCGAAAACACGTCTCTCCCTCCATTTCGGCGCGAAAGAAGGCTCTTGGCGGCCTCTGTAGCAGCAATGGGTGACCCCGTCTTTCGCGCACATTCGGTTTCGGGGGTCCGCGATGGGTCCGCGGGATGCCCCTTGGAACGTCACCCTAGACCGAAACCCGCCCATCAATCAAACAACTGCGGCGCATTGGCAAACGAATACGGCATTTTCCCTGCCCGAACCGGCCCCACGACGCGAGAGGCAGGCACGCAAAAGCATACCATGCAGGTGATACCAACGATCACATTCTTCGCCATCCGCAACCATCGGCGCGCGCGCCGCGCTATGCCGGTCTCAGCCCATTTCCGCCAGCGCGGCGCGAATCTTCGCAGCCTTTGCCTCGAGATCATCCATCTCTGCCATCTGTCCCGGCGGACGCAGGCTCACACCCTCATGGCGGGGTAATACGTGGTAATGCAGGTGAAACACCTCCTGCCCGCCCGGCGCTTCGTTGAATTGCTGCACCGTCACACCGCCCGCATCAAAGGCGCGCATCACCGCATGCCCCATCCGTCGCACCGTGCGAAGGCAGGCGGTCAGCTGGTCGTCGCTGGCATCGAGCATGTTGCGCGCCGGCGTCTTGGGAATCACAAGGCAATGCCCGTCGGCACGCGGCATGATATCCATGAAAACATAGGTTTCGGCGTCCTCGTAGAGCTTCACGCTCGGAATCTCCCCGCGCAGGATCTTGGCGAAGATGTTGTCGTTGTCATATGTCATGGCCACTGGCCCCCTGAAAGTATTGCGGGGAAGGACAGTTGTCCCGCCCCGGCTGTTTTCGACCCGCAATCCGACCGGATCAAGCGTTCACATCCACCACGACCCGGCCCTTGACCTGCCCTTTCAGGATGGCACGCCCAAGTTCCGGCAAATCCGACAAGGCCGCGGGCTCAATCATCGCCTCCAGTTTCTCCATCGGCAGGTCGCGCGCGACGCGCTCCCAGGCCCGCAGCCGGTTTTCATAGGGCTGCATCACCGAATCGATGCCAAGGAGGTTCACCCCTCGCAGGATGAAGGGCGTAATCATCGCCCCCTCGATCACGGCGCCCCCGGCCAGGCCCACGGCCGCGACGCTCGTGCCGTATTTCATCTGCTTGAGCACCCGGCCCAGCATGGCGCCCGCCACCGCATCAACACAGCCGGCCCATTGCTCGCCCTCCAGCGGCTTTTTCGTGACCTCGGTCAACTCCTCGCGCGGCACGATCCGGCTCGCGCCAAGGTCTTTCAGGTAATCGCCAGTCTCGGGCCGCCCGGTCACCGCGGCCACCTCATGCCCCAGATGGGCAAGAATCGCGGTCGCAACCGAGCCCACGCCCCCCGCGGCCCCGGTCACGAGAACCGGCCCGTGGCCCGGCTCCAGCCCGTGATCTTCCAGCGCCATCACCGATAGCATCGCAGTCAGACCCGCAGTCCCCACCGCCATCGCCGCGCGGGTGTCCAGCCCCTTCGGAAGCGGCACCAGCCAATCGGCCTTGACCCGCGCCTTTTGGGCATAACCGCCCCAATGCGCCTCACCCACGCGCCAGCCGGTCAGGACCACCTTGTCACCCGGCTTGTAGCGCGCATCCGTGGACGCCTCGACCGTGCCGGCAAAGTCGATCCCCGGCACGTGCGGGTAGTGCCGCACCAACCCGCCCCCCGGGCCGACGCACAGCCCGTCCTTGTAGTTCACCGTCGAATACTCGACCGCGACCAGAACCTCGGCCTCGGGCAGGTCGTCCACCGCGATCTGTTTCACCGCGGCGCTGGTCTTGCCGCTGTCTTCGTCCTTTTCCACCAAAAGCGCGTTGAACATCTCAGCCTTCCTTTCGTTGGGAGAATCCCCGTTTTTCGTCTGTCTCAGGATACTCGAATCCACGGTGACGAACAGGCCGTCTCTGACACCCGGTCGTCCACCTTATGCCCAGAACATATCTCGCACGCAGGCTGCGCGCACCCCATCAGGCGTGATCACATCGACATCCGTGCCCTCGTCCCAATGGGTCATGCGCACCAGCCCGATGGCCACGTTGGTCTCGAAATCCGGCGACCATGCCGCGCTGCTGACATGGCCCACCTGTGTGTCACCCGCCATGACCGGCCACAACCGATCACAACCCGGCACCCGGTCGCCATAAATCTCGATTGCCCGGATCTGGCGTACCGGCCCTTCCCGCGCCACCCGCAACAGTGCATCGCGTCCGACACAGCCGATGGCTGTCTGAGTATTGCAAAACCGCCCCAATCCGCATTCATGTGGCGTGTTCTCGTCGGTCATGTCATTGCCATAGCTGAGCAGTCCCCCTTCGATCCGCTCGATCAGGTTGGGACAGCCCGCATACACATCCATCGACCGCCCCGCCTCCATAAGCGCATGCCACAGCGACATCCCGATATCACTTCCCTCGACGTAAATCTCGAAACCGCCCTGCTTGGAATAGCCCGACCGCGCCACGACCAGTTGCCGCCCGCGGAACGCGAAAAGGCCAAAGCGGAAGAAACGGACATTGCGCACCGCATCCCCGAACACCGCCGCCACCAGGTCCTCGGCAAGCGGTCCCTGCACGGCAAGCGGGCTCACATCCGGCTCCTGAATCAGCACATCGAGCCGGAATCCGTAGGCCAGCCCCTTGACCCAGAACAGCAGATCGCTGTCGGCAATCGATATCCACCAACGATCCTCGGCAAGCTTGACCGCCACCGGATCGTTGAGCATTCCACCAGTCTCATCGACAATCGGCACGTAATAGCATTGCCCCGGCAGCATTGCGCGCAGATCGCGCGGGGTCAGCATCTGCACAAGCCGCGCCGCGTCAGGCCCCCGAATCTCGATCTGGCGCTCGCAGGCTACGTCCCAGACCTGCACCGCTTCCTTGAGATGGCGGTAATCCTCCTCGAGACTGCGAAAAACCGTCGGCAACAGCATCCGGTTGTATACCGTGTATCCCTTCACGCCGGCCGCCTCGACCCCGTCTGAGAACGGCGTCCGGCGCAGTCGCCGCGATAACGAAATCAAAGCCATGGCCCCTCCTCGGGCATGAACGCCAGATCACTGGTCCACCCCGCACCGCCCGTCGCAGTAACCATGGCGTGAATCTGGCCACGATGATGGGCCTGGTGGTTGAACATGTGCGCCACGCAAAGCGCCATGGGCTTGGAAACTTCCCGCCCTTGTGCTCCGGAAAACCAGGTCAGATCGCCAAACAGGTCAACCGCGCGCAAGCCTTCGGCCCAAAGCAGGGTGCGCGCATCCATGCGGAACCGCTCCAGTGCCCAATCGGAAAGCCGCGTGGTCATGTCGACACTCTCGGGAATGCCGACTTCGGGGCGCGCACCGCCATCCAACCGCGCCATCCACATCGCATCCCCCCAAAGCAGGTGGTTCGCCGTCGCCAAAATCGAGCCGAAGAACGCGCCGCGATCCTGACGACAGGCGTGCTCGCCCAACGCCTCCATCGCGGCTTTCATCTGCTTGTTCTGCCACGCATTATAGCGTGCCATGGTCAACACGAACTGCGGTGTGATCATCGCCCTCACCGTCCGGCGCCTCCCGAAGCGCCGCCCATCACATTCAGTCTGACTTCAACACCTGGCGACTCGACATCGCCAATCCGAAGTTCAGTCAATTGGCACGCCCTGGCAAGCCTGAAACGCTCCATCGCGAAGCGCGAAAATGCGCATTCGTCGAGAATTTCCTGCCTGAACTCTCACTCGCACGCTAAAATTGAAGCGCCAACCCCTTCCCAAACGCTCGGACGGACCCTATGTTGGCGGTGTTCCTAAGGGAGCTATGGACATAAACGCGCTCGTAATAAGCGGATCGGACCCGGGGGCGGTACCCGGCGGCTCCACCAAAATCCCTTCGTTGGGGGACCATGGGGCCGAAACAGGATCGACGAACGTGTAAAGGGGTTTGCTTTGTCCCGGTGAGGTACCACCGTTATCGGTCCGTAAAGCATAATTGCCAACGACAATCGTGCTCCGGTTGCAGTTGCCGCGTAAGCGGTAACAAGACCGAAACCTAAGTCCTTTCGCCTAGCCGCGCAAGGCGGGGTCCGCAGGCACCTGGCAACAGAAGCCTGCACTTTACCCTCCTTCACACGCGCGCGCCAAGACGCAAAAACCCCGTCCGGGGCCTTTCTCTTTTCCCCGAATCGCCTATGCTGATACCCGATTGAAACCGCGAAAGGGTCGGACCAAGATGTCGCGCAGCATCGATTACGGCAGCCTGATGCACCGTGCCATGCGAGGGCTCATTCAGGAAGTGCTCGCCGATGTCGCCGATCACGGACTGCCCGGCACGCATCATTTTTTCATCACATTCGACACCACCCACCCCGACGCAGAACTCGCCGACTGGCTGCGCGACCGCTATCCCACGGAAATGACTGTCGTGATGCAGCACTGGTTCGACAATCTGGATGTGGGCGACGACGGATTCTCGATCACGCTCAATTTCGGCGACGCGCCCGAACCGCTCTACATCCCCTATGACGCAATCAAGACCTTCGTCGATCCATCGGTCGAATTCGGCCTGCGCTTCGAGACCCATGCCGAGGATGACGATGGAGATGACGGCCCCGGAGAGGGGCGAGCCGATGAGGTCGGAGACGATCCGGAGGCCGAAAACAAGGCTCAGGATGCCGAGGTGGTCAGCCTCGACAGTTTCCGCAAGTAGCCTCACCCATCGTCCCTCTTGCCATCGCACAAGGAGATGCAGATGACCGATACGCCCACGCGCACGGAAACCGACAGCTTCGGCCCGCTCGACGTGCCCGCCGATCGCTACTGGGGGGCTCAGACCCAGCGGTCGCTGATGAATTTCCCGATTGGCTGGGAACGTCAGCCCGTGGCGCTCGTTCGCGCACTGGGCGTGATCAAGCAGGCCTGCGCCGGGGCCAATACCGATCTCGGACGGCTCGACGCCACGCGCGGCGAGGCGATCCGGAAGGCCGCCGCCGAGGTGGCCGAGGGCCGGCTCGACGATCATTTCCCGCTGGTTGTCTGGCAGACCGGCTCGGGCACGCAATCCAACATGAACGCTAACGAGGTCATCGCCAATCGCGCGATCGAGATCATGGGCGGCGTGCTGGGCTCCAAGGAGCCTGTCCATCCCAACGATCACGTCAACATGGGCCAGAGCTCGAACGACACCTTCCCCACCGCCATGCATATCGCCACGGCCACAATGGCGCATGACGTGCTGCTGCCCGGCCTTGCCCGGCTCCATGGCGCGCTCGAACAGAAGGTCCGCGATTTCGACGGCATCATCAAGATCGGCCGAACGCACACGCAAGACGCCACCCCGCTCACCCTGTCACAGGAATTTTCCGGCTACCTGCACCAGGTCGCGATGAGCATCACGCGGGTGAAATCCGCCCTGCCACGCATCTATGAACTGGCCCAGGGCGGCACCGCTGTTGGCACCGGCCTCAACACCCCGCGCGGCTGGGCCGAGGACGTGGCCGAGCGTATCGCGCGGATCACCGGTCTGCCCTTCACCACCGCCCCCAACAAGTTCGAGGCGCTGGCCGCCCATGACGCCATGGTCGAGATGTCGGGCGCGCTGCGCGGCGTCGCTGTTTCGCTTTACAAGATCGCCAACGATATCCGCTTCCTGGGCTCCGGCCCACGCTCGGGACTGGGCGAGCTTATCCTGCCCGAGAACGAACCCGGCTCCTCCATCATGCCCGGCAAGGTCAACCCCACGCAATGCGAGGCGCTCACCCAGGTTTGTGCCCATGTCATGGGCAATGACGCCGCCGTCGGCTTTGCCGGCTCACAGGGGCATTTCGAACTCAATGTCTATAAACCCATGATGGCCTATAACGTGCTGCAATCCATGCAGCTTCTTGGCGATGCGGTGACCAGCTTCACAGATAATCTGGTGGTGGGCCTCAAGGCCAACGAGGACCGTATCGACAGGCTGATGCGCGAGAGCCTGATGCTGGTCACCGCCCTTGCGCCCGAGATCGGCTATGACAACGCCACCAAGGTCGCCAAGACCGCGCATCAGAACGGCACCACCCTGCGCGAAGAGGCCGTGCGGCTGGGGTTTGTCGATGAGACGACATTCGACCGCGTCGTGCGCCCCGAGAAGATGGTGGGGCCGTCGTGATGGCGGGCGTCGTCAATCTCAACAAGGTGCGCAAGGCGGCTGCAAGGGCAGACAAGAAACGCCGGGCCAACAAGAACGCGGCAAAATATGGATTGAGCAAGGCCGAGAAATCGCTTGCCAAGCTCCGCGCCGACAAGGCCGTCAGTCGGCTTGACGGCAAGCGGCGCGAGGACTGACGGTACCGTGAGCAAGCCCGTCAAACGCTCACTCACACTGCGCGGACACCGCACCTCCGTCTCGCTCGAAGCGGATTTCTGGCTGGCCTTTCGCGAGATCGCCGCCACGCGCGGACAACCGCTCAACGCGCTCGCCGCCGAAATCGACGAGACCCGCGACCTCGATACCGGCCTTGCCACCGCGATCCGGCTTTTCGTGCTGCGCCACTACCGCGGACAGGGCTGATCGAAGTTCGATATCTGAGCGCAGAGAGAGCCGCCCGTCTCAGCCCTCCGTGCCCAGCTTCTCCTCGACCTCCGCCGCCAACGCCTCGGCCCGCGCGGCCAGTTCGGCCATGGTCTCGGTCACGCTTTCCGGCACCACCGGCACCTCGATCCGCTCCGGCTCTGGCGCTGGCCGGTTCCTGAGCTGCTCCACCTCGCTCTCCAGCTCCTGCATCCGGCCCTGCATCGCCTTGAGCTTGTCCTCGACACCTGCCGTCTTGTCGGCCAGCATCAGACCGGCCATCAACAGCATCCGCGCCTCGGGCAACCGCCCGATCTGCTCGGTCAAAACGCTGGCCTCGGAATCGAGCATCGTCGCGGCAGCATGGAGATAGTGCTCCTCACCCTCCTGGCAGGCCACCTCGAAGGCGCGCCCGCCGATCATGATTTCCACCTCGGGCATCAGGCCCCCTCCCCTTGGTCATCCTCAAGCAACGGCTCCAGCGCCGAAAGGATCGTTCCGGTCTCGGCCGCGTCTGCCGCCCGCGCAGCGCGCAGCGCCTCCAGTTCGGCCTGCATTGCCTTGTTGATCAGGTGGGCATCCCCAACGCCGTGCTCATTGGCCTCGCGCAACGCCACGTTCGAGGCGCGCAACTGTTCATTGGCCGCCCGCAGCCGCTGCAACTCGGTGTCGAGCTTTGCCATCGCCCCCGCCTGTTCCTCGACCTTGGCCGTCACCTCGGCGAGCTTGCCATCCTGGCGTGCGTGCAATGTCTTGATTCGTTCTTCAAGCTGCGCCGTGACAAGCTTTTCGTCCTCCAGCGCCGCTTTCAGTTCCTCGATCTCCGTGCCTTCGCCCACCTCGGCTTCGGCTTGTGGTCCCAGATCGCTCAATCCCTGACCGATCCTGTCCAGTGCCGCGGTAATGCGCCGCTCCAGTTCCACGATTTCCTGGGTCATGTCCTGCCCTCTCGATCCCCGTCATTCCGACTTGACCGGGCCGCAATGCTGCCCCTGAGCGAATCATCCGCATCACGCCGGATTGCATCAAGAGTAAAGCCTTTCGCCTTGTTTCCAAACCAGGAAAGGGCTTTGCCGCCCATTCCCGGCACGGCCTTGCGCAACACAAAGCGAATTTCGGACATTTGCCCTGCCCCCGCAGACTGGTAAGAGAAGCCCCGACTCGCCCGGCAATTGCCCGCGACAGCTGTAAACCGCATGTCAACCAAAGGAACTCGACCCTTGGATATCGCCGCCCTCCGCGCCGCACACCCCGATCACTGGATGCGCGCCGCCGCCATCCGCACCCTGACCCTCGATGCCGTCGCCGCCGCCAATTCCGGCCATTCGGGCATGCCGATGGGCATGGCCGACGTCGCCACGGTGCTCTATGCGAACCACCTCAAGTTCGACGCCACCGCCCCCGACTGGCCAGATCGTGATCGCTTCATCCTCTCGGCCGGGCATGGCTCGATGCTGCTCTATTCGCTTCTGCATCTTACCGGCTACCCCGAGATGACGCTCGACGAGCTGAAGAATTTCCGCCAATGGGGCGCGATCACCGCTGGCCACCCCGAATACGGCCACGCGCCGGGGATCGAGACCACCACCGGTCCGCTCGGACAGGGTCTGTCCAACGCCGTCGGCTTTGCGATGGCCGAGGAAATCCTGCGCGCGCGTTATGGCAAGGCGCTGATGGATCACCACACCTATGCCATCGCCGGTGACGGCTGCCTGATGGAGGGCGTCAGCCAGGAGGCCATCACCCTCGCCGGGCGGCATCAACTGGGCCGCCTCATCGTCTTTTGGGACAACAACAACATCACCATCGACGGCACGGTGGAACTTTCCGACCGCACAGATCAGCCCGCCCGCTTCCGCGCCGCCGGCTGGCACGTGCAGGAAATCGACGGCCATGACCCCGACGCGATCGACGCCGCCATCGCCGCCGCCAAGGCCAGCCCCCTGCCCTCGATGATCGCCTGCAAGACCCATATCGCACTGGGTCACGCGGCACAGGATACATCCAAGGGCCATGGCGCGCTGACCGACCTGGGCCAGCTTCAGGATGCCAAGGCCGCCTATGGCTGGACCACCGGCCCGTTCGAGGTCCCCGCCGAGATCAAGTCCTGGTGGGAAAAGGTCGGCAGCCGCGGCGCCACCGCCCGCGCCGAATGGCAGTCCCGCCTCGACGCCCTGTCCGATCGCCGCAAGGCCGAATTCGCCCGCATCTTCGCGCGAGATGTGCCCAAATCCCTGGCCTCGCGCATCCGCGCGCTGAAGAAACAGATCGCCGACGAGGCCCCCAAGGTCGCGACCCGCAAGGCATCGGAAATGGCGCTCGAGGTCATCAACCCGGTGATGAGCGAAACCGTCGGCGGCTCGGCCGACCTGACCGGCTCGAACAACACGAAGACCGGCGACCTGGGCGTGTTCGATACCGACAACCGCAAGGGTCGCTATATCTATTGGGGCATCCGCGAACACGGCATGGCCGCCGCAATGAACGGCATGGCGCTGCATGGTGGTATCCGACCCTATGGCGGCACCTTCATGGCCTTCACCGATTATGCCCGCCCGGCGATGCGGCTGGCCGCGCTGATGGGCATCCCCACCGTCTTCGTGATGACCCACGATTCCATCGGCCTGGGCGAGGACGGCCCCACGCACCAGCCGGTTGAACACCTCGCCATCTCGCGCGCCACCCCCAACACCATGGTGTTCCGCCCCGCCGACACGGTCGAGACCGCCGAAGCATGGGAACTGGCATTGTCATCCAAATCCACGCCCTCCGTGCTCTCGCTCACCCGTCAGGGCCTGCCCACCGTGCGCACCGAGCACAAGACAAAGAACCTCACGGCGCAGGGCGCCTATGTGCTGGCCGAAGCGACCGGCAAGCGCCGCGCCATCATCCTCGCCACCGGCTCCGAGGTCTCCATTGCACTGGCCGCGCGCGAGTTGTTGCAGGACGAAGGCATCGGAACCCGCGTCGTTTCCATGCCCTGCTGGGACCTGTTCGCGGATCAGTCCGAAAGCTATCGTCGCAAGGTGCTGCCCGCCGGTCCCGTCCGCGTCGGCGTCGAGGCAGCCGTGCGCACCGGCTGGGATCGCTGGTTGTGCGGAGAACGCGGCCGCGAGGCGAAATCGGGTTTCGTCGGCATGGACAGTTTCGGTGCCTCCGCCCCCGCCGATGTGCTCTACGAGAAATTCGGAATCACGGCGCAGGCCGTGGTCGACAAGGTGAAGTCTTTGCTTTGACCTGGATCCGGTCTTGGCCCTCCACGCCGAGGGCCAGGGCCGCGAACATGATCTTCGCAAGATGGCAATTCCGGGGTTGATCGGGGGCGGCGCAAACGCGGCGGAATGCAACGGTTCGGGACACGAGAGAAATGCCGCTAGATCAAAACGCCAGGTTGTCCGTTGCCCCCATGATGGATTGGACCGACAGGCATTGTCGGCATTTCCATCGCCGGCTGTCGTCGCAGCCTCTGCTCTACACCGAAATGGTGACAGCACCCGCCCTGGTGCGTGGCGGGGCGCTACATCTGCTCGATCATGATCCTGAAGACGCTCCCGTCGCATTGCAGCTGGGCGGCGCCGATCCGGACGAGTTGGCGCGGGCGGCGGGGTTGGGGATGGGGGCGGGGTTTGACGAGGTCAATCTCAACTGTGGCTGCCCGTCCGACCGGGTGCAATCGGGCACGTTCGGGGCGGTTCTCATGAAAAATCCGGCCCTCGTGAAAAAATGTTGCGCGGCGATGATCGCGGAGGTGGATGTGCCTGTAACGGTGAAATGCCGGATCGGGGTGGATGATCAGGACCCCGAAGAGGCGCTTCCGGAGTTCCTGGCCCAGATCGCTGCGGCCGGCGTCGAACGGGTGACGATCCATGCGCGCAAGGCGTGGCTCATGGGGCTCAGCCCCAAGGAGAACCGGGACATCCCGCCGCTGGATTACGATCTCGTCCAACGCATGAAGATGCTCTTTCCCAACCTGCATATCACGCTCAATGGCGGGATCGACACACTGGATCAAGCGGTTGAAATGCTTGAGAAAGGATTTGACGGCGTGATGATCGGGCGCGCGGCCTACCATCGGCCCTGGGACATCCTGGGGCAGGCCGATCAACGTGTTTTCGGCACCCAACCCGCCGCCCGTCGCCCCGAGGATGTGGCGCGGGAGATGCTGCCCCATATCCGCGCGCATCTGGCCTCGGGGGGCCGACTGCACCAGGTGACGCGGCACATGCTGGGGCTGTTTCACGGCCGTCCCGGCGCGCGGCAGTGGCGGCGCATCCTGTCGGAAGGGGCGGTGCGGCCGGATGCCGGTGTTTCGCTGGTCGAACAGGCCCTTGAAGCGGTTCAGGAGCGCGCTTTATCCGCTTGATTACAAGGTGAAAGCTGCCAGCGGGCATTGCCGGCTTTCCCTTGATCCGGCAGCGGTGTAGACCGTCTCGCAGAACAAAGGAGAGCCAAATGATCCCCGATACCATGCTTCTGGTGCAGATGCTCATCCTGCTGATCGTGATCGGCGGCTTTGCCGGGGTGCTGGCCGGGTTGCTCGGGGTGGGCGGAGGCATCGTCTTGGTGCCCGCTTTTTTCTATACGTTCCAGACACTTGGTTATGACGGGCCGCAGTTGATGCAGATCTGCCTGGCCACCTCGCTGGCGACGATCATCGTCACCTCCTTGCGGTCGGTACACAGTCACAACAAGAAGGGCGCCGTGGATTGGGACATCCTGCGCGGCTGGGCCCTGGGCATCATGATCGGCGCGGTCCTGGGGATGCTGACGGCGGCGAGCCTGCGGTCAAGCACGCTTCAGGGGGTGTTCGGTGTTCTCGCGCTGGTGGTCGGGGCCTATCTCGGGCTGGGGCGCCAGCATTGGCAATTGGGCGACGAAATGCCAAGGGGAATCAAACGCTTGGCACTCGCTCCCATGGTCGGGTTCCTGTCGGTCCTGATGGGAATCGGGGGCGGCAGTTTCGGGGTTCCGTTGATGAGCCTCTATGCCACGCCGATTCACCGTGCGGTTGCGACGGCGGCAGGGTTCGGGGTGATCATCGCGGTGCCGTCGGTGATCGGCTTCCTGTTCCTTCGGGTCGCGGATGCGCCGCCATTCACCATCGGCGCGGTGAACCTCGTGGCCTTTGGTATCGTCATCGTTATGACAATGATTACAGCGCCTTGGGGTGTAAAGCTCGCCCACGCGATGGACCCCAGACCGCTCAGGCGGGCGTTTGCCGTGTTCCTCACGCTGGTGGCTCTGAACATGCTGCGCAAGTCGCTGGGCTGGTGAAGCGGTCCCTACGCTTAACCTTTGCCGTTTCGGGGCGAATCGAGGGAGTGACTCGCGTATGACTCCCGGCTGCTGCCCGGCTGCCGGGGAGAGCGGGGCCAAGTGGCGCGACCAAACGTTAGCGGGGCGTGCGGTGAGGTGTTGGAGTCTTGGCGGTGGCTGAGGTTTTCCCGCGCCTGGTTCGGGGCCGATCCGGGTGTCGATGACACAAGTTGACCGATGACCAGCAGCAGGCAAGCACATGGCCGCGGTCAGGTGCTCACAACGCAAGCGCCACGCAGTTTATCCCGCTATGCCTTCCCCAGCCCGGACCGACGCGCGCCCCCTCAAAAGCACCTGGCCGTCGGGCCGGCCATGTGCTGCCCGGGCGGCTTCGCCGCTGTTCCGGGCGGGATGAATGAACAATCCCCTACCGCTTGAGCCGCGCCGCGCGGCCGCCACGACGCTTGCGCAGGAGGCTGGCGCGGTCGGGAAGTTCGTCCATCACAGCGCGACGCGCCTCGGCGCTCATCCGCGACCATCCCGCGATCTCGTCGAGGGAGCGGTAACACCCGGTACAGATCCGCGCCTCGGGATGGACGACGCAGACATTGATGCAAGGGCTTTCGACCTCGTCGCGTTTCCAGATGTCATCGCTCTTCATGTCTCACCCGATATGCCTGATGCGGTCCAGCAGCCCCTGCAGGATATAGGAGGCGGCGACGTGGTCTATGACCTCGGCGCGACGCTTTCGTGTCGTATCCGCCTCGATGAGCGCCCTTTCGGCGGCAACCGTCGAGAGCCGTTCATCCCAGAAGCTGATCGGCAGGTCCGTGAGCCGCGCGAGATTACGGGCAAAGGCGCGGGTCGATTGGCAGCGCGGGCCCTCGGTGCCGTCCATGTTGCGCGGCAGGCCAAGCACGATCCCGGCGATATCGCGGGCAGCGAGAATGGCCAGCAGCGCCTCGGCATCGGCGGTGAATTTCTTGCGCCGGATGGTTTCGAGCGGTGTCGCGACCGAGCGCATCCCGTCAGAGACCGCGACGCCGATCGTGCGCTCGCCCAGGTCGAGCCCGGCCAGCGCGCGCCGGGGCGGCAGGGCGGCGGCGAAATCCTCGGTCGCGTCTAGGATCATTCGACGAGCCCGGCCGAGCGGGCGGCGGTCTCGATCGTGGCGCGCGCGGTGCGGTCGTCGCCATGTGCGGCCAGCGCCGAATCGAACGCCGATTGGGCCGCCTCGCGGTCCCCGAGAATGGCCTGCGAGGTGATGAGCCGCGCCCATTCCTGTGCGCTGCCGCCCTCTTCTGCCAGCCGCTCGGAAAGGGTCGCCACCATGGTGCGGATCATCTCCTCGCGGTCCTCCTCGGGCATTTGCGCGGCGTTTTCCATGTCTTCGGCGGTGGGGCCGGCGGGTGTGGCGCCCTCCTCGCCCGGCAGCGGCAGTTCGGGGGCCGCGGGCGCAGTTTTCAGCAGACCGGCACGCACCGCCCCTTCGCGCACGGTGGCCAGCATCTGTGGCTGGTCGGCAAAGACCATCTGGGCCTCGTCCCAGACGGCGCTGGCGTGATCTGTGTTGCCAAGGATGCCCAGCGCACCGATCAGCCGCGCCCATTCCTCGGGGCTGCCGCCCTCGGTGGCGAGCTTGTCGTTGAGTTCGTCGACCATGTTCTGAATGAGGTCCCGGCGCTCGTCCTCGGCGAGGTCTTCGGCGTTGGCGATGCTTTCGGCACTCGGGCCTTCGGGACCGGCGGGATCGGGCTGGGAATAGTCGCGCACCCCGGCCATCCAGGCGATGTCGTCGATCTGGCGGCGGATCTGGGCGATCCAGGGCGCGTTTTCCGGGCCCTGGCGCAAGAGGCCGTCCCAGAGGCGAAACGCCATGTCGGGGCGATCGTTCTGCAACAGCATCTGCCCGGTGTAATACCGCGCCACCGGGTTGGTGGGCTCCTTTTCGAGGGCGCGGCGCAGTTCGGCCTCGGCCTCGGGCGAGACATAGCCCTGGGCGGCGGTGATCATCAGATCGGCCAGCAGGACATGGTCGTCGGCGCTGGCCTCGTCACCGCGCAGGCGCACCACGGCGGCCTGGGCCTCGGCGGCGGCGCTGTAATTGCCGAGCCCGGCCTCGTTGCGGGCCAGGAGCATCTGTCCCTGGAGGTCATCGGGGCGTTCGGCGACGGCTTCGCGCAGCTTCTCGATGAGATCGGCAAAGCGTTCCTCGTCGGGGGTGTTGAGCGGGGCCGCGGGCAGTTCGTCCATGTGCTCGGCCTGGCTTGGCCGCGTCGCGCGCATCTCGTTTGACAGCGCGATCCGCTGGGAGATGGGCAGATCACGCGCGCCGGGCTTGCCGAGCACCGGATAAAGCGCCAGCGAGCCGCCGACCGTGGCGACGAGCACGAGCCCCGCAAGCGCCAGCGTGGCGGCGCGGGGCTGGCCGCTTCCGGTGGTGCTGGCCGCGCGCAGCCGGGCATCCGCCTGGAGCACGCGGCGGCCGACCTCGGTGCGCACGCGCTCGGCATCGGCCTCGTCGATCAGGCCGCGGGCAAGGTCGCGCTCGACCTCCTTGAGCTGATCGCGGTAGATGCGCAGGTCATAGGCGGCGGGGTGCTCCTCCGCGGGCTTGGCGCGCAGGAGCGTCAGGGCGAATACGAGAGCAATTGCGAGTGCGAGTGCGGCGGCGGTGATCCAGAATACCATTGCGGGCCCCGGTTAGAACTTCATGTGTCCTGCATGTAATCGTGCCGGCGCCGGGGCGAAAGGGCAAATGGCCGCATGGATACGCGATGTCGCATTCGGGTGTCATTGTGACGGATGCAAACGCGGGGCAAAACCGGCAAAGTTGCACTAGGATGGCGCGGGGTCATCGCATCGGGAATCGGGGGAAACGGAACGCATGAGACGGTATTCAGCCTTTGCGGTGGCGCGGGAGGCCACACGTTACCACGAGGGATGGGCGCGCGCGTGGCGCTCGCCCGAGCCGAAGAAGAAATACGACGTCATCATCGTGGGCGCGGGCGGGCACGGGCTGGCCACGGCGTTCTACCTTGGCAGGAATTTCGGTATCACCAATGTCGCGATCCTCGAAAAGGGCTGGCTGGGCGGCGGCAATACCGGGCGCAACACCACGATCATCCGCTCGAACTACCTGCAGGACCCGTCGGCGGCGATCTACGAGAAATCGCGCTCGCTCTACGAGACGATGAGCCAGGATCTCAATTACAACGTGATGTATTCCCCGCGCGGCGTCCTGATGCTGGCCCAGACCGAGCACGAGGTGCGCGGCTACAAGCGCACGGCACACGCCAACGCTTTGCAGGGCGTGGACACCGAGTTCGTGTCGCCCGAGCGGGTGAAGCAGCTGGTGCCGATCATCTCGCTCGACGGGCCGCGCTACCCGGTGCTGGGCGGGCTGTGGCAGGCGCGCGCCGGGACCGGGCGGCATGACGCGGTGGCCTGGGGCTATGCGCGGGCGTGCAGCGACATGGGGATGGACATCATCCAGCAATGCGAGGTCACGGGGGTACGCAAGGACGGCGGCAAGGTCGTCGGCGTGGACACCACGAAAGGCGCGATCGACTGCGACAAGCTGGGCGTGGTGGTGGCGGGCCATTCCGGGGTGCTGGCCGAGATGGCCGGGTTCCGCCTGCCCATTGAATCGGTGGCGCTTCAGGCACTGGTGAGCGAGCCGATCAAGCCCTGCATGGACATCGTGGTGATGGCCAACACGGTGCATGGCTACATGAGCCAGTCCGACAAGGGCGAGATGGTGATCGGCGGCGGTGCGGACGGGTATAACAACTATACCCAGCGCGGCAGCTTCCATCACATCGAGGAAACCGTGCGCGCGCTGGTCGAGACCTTCCCGATGATTTCACGTCTCAAGATGCTGCGGCAATGGGGCGGGATCGTGGACATGACCGGGGATCGCTCGCCGATCCTGTCGAAAACACCGGTGGAGAACGTCTTTTTCAACTGCGGCTGGGGCACCGGCGGGTTCAAGGCGACGCCGGGCTCGGGCTGGGGGTTCGCGGAACTGGTGGCCAAGGGGTATTCGCCACTTTGCGAGGCGTTCGGGCTGGACCGCTTCCGCGAGGGGCGGTTCGTGGACGAGAGCGTGGCCGCGGGGGTGGCGCATTGATGGGGCGCGAAACGGTCGGGACGCGGGCGTTCCTGCAACGCGAACAGGGCGGAATCCCTGCATATTTCAGGCTTTCCCGGGCATGGAGCGGCACGGGGATCACCCCGGAAAGCAACGCATCGGAGTTCGGGTCGGCAGGAGTTTGCCACCCGCGAGTTAAGCAAATCGCAGGAAAATGCCCAAATCGACCGGGGATTTCCGCTCATTCTTCCGTTGTGCGAGGAAACGCCCCAACTGTGGTTCATACCGAAAAGGAGGATGAACCATGTCGCATTTTGATTATGACCCCAACCTGCACAACGAGCCCCGAACCGCGTCCGGATCGGGCATACTCGGCTGGATCATTGCCCTGGCGCTGGTGGTTGGCGTTCTCGTCGTGCTGGGCTCGTTCGGATCCGGCACGATCGAACCCGAACAGGGTAGCGGTACAGGTACAGGGGTGGAAGGCACTGGCACGGACATGCCGGCGGCCGAAGCACCGGCGGACGACGCGAACTGAAACTGATCTCAAACAGGATCCGACCCGAATGGGCCGGTGCCTTGGGGCGCCGGCCCATTTGTCATGTGCGCCCGCCCTCACGTTGAACGACATCACGAACCGAAAGGGACAGGCGCCATGCTGATCCTTGAATGCCCCTGTTGCGGGGTCAAAGGCGAAGAGACGGAATTTCATGGCGGAGGCGAGGCGCATATCAAGCGCTTTGGTCCGGGCTCGTCCGAGGAAGAGTTTCACGACTACCTGTTCGCCAAGGAAAACCCGCGCGGCGTGCATTTCGAACGCTGGCGGCATGTGAATGGCTGCGGCAAGTGGTTCCACGTGGCGCGCTGCACCCAGACGCTGGAGGTGTTCGGCAGCTATTCGGCGCAGACCACCGAGCCGCCGCAGGAGATACGCGACGCGATCACGGCCAGGCGGCCGGGCTGGCGCTGGAGGGAATTTTCGTGAGCGGCGCACAGGTTCGCAACAAAGGCATGCGCCTGCCCGGGCCGCTGCGCGCCCCGGCGGAATAATGGAAAGGGAATTCGGATGAGCACGCGTCTGGCATTTGGCGGTCGGCGGATCGACCGCACGAAACCCGTGGAATTCCGGTTCAACGGCAAGCGGCTCAAGGGGTTTGCGGGCGATACGCTGGCCTCGGCGCTTCTGGCCAATGACCAGGTGATGGTGGGGCGCAGCTTCAAGTATCACCGCCCGCGCGGCATCGTGGCCTCGGGGGCCGAAGAGCCCAACGCGCTCTTCAACATGGGCAAGGGCGGGCGGTTCGAGCCCAACCAGCGCGCCACCACGACGGAGCTTTTCGACGGGCTCAGCGTGACCAGCCAGAACCACTGGCCAAGCCTCGAATTCGACGTGGGCGCGATCAACAATCACCTCGCGCGGTTCTTTCCGGCCGGGTTCTACTACAAGACCTTCATGTTCCCGCAGTTCGCGTGGAAGCATGTCTATGAGCCGATCGTGCGGCAATCGGCCGGCCTCGGCCGCGCGCCCAAGGATCGCGATGCCGACCGGTACGAGCATTTCTACGCGTTCTTCGATGTCGTGGTCATCGGCGGCGGCGTCGCCGGATTGCAGGCGGCGCGGGCCGCGGGCGCGGCGGGCGCGAAGGTGTTGGTCATGGAGCAGACCGCCGATTGGGGCGGGCGCGCGATGGTCGATGGCGGCACGGTGGATGGCCAGCCGGTGGCGGAGTTCGTCGCCGAGACGCTGGCCGCGCTGGAGGCGATGGAAAACGTCACACTGCGCACCCGCATGATGGGCGCCGGGGTCTATGACCATGGCTACCTGCTGGGATACGAGCGGCTGCGCGACCATAGCCCCGACGCGCCCGGGCCGCGCCACCGGCTGTGGCGCATCCGGGGGGACCGGATCGTGACGGCGACGGGGGCGATCGAGCGGCCGCTGAGTTTTGCGGGCAACGACGTGCCCGGCGTGATGCTGGCCAGCGCGGTGCGCGATTATATCGTCGATTACGGCGTCTCGCCCGGGGACCGGGTGGTCGTGGTGACCAACAATGACGATGCCTATCGCACGGCGATCGCGGTGCGGCAGGCCGGGCTTGCGGTGCCGGTGATCCTCGATGCGCGGCTGGGCGGCGGCGGGGCGCTGGCCGAGGAGGCGACGAAACTGGGCATAAGGGTCGAGACCGGCATGGGCGTGGCCAGGGTGCACGGGGCCAGGCGGGTCGAGGGCATAAGCGTCTGTGCACAGGCCGGCGAAGGCGCGGTTCTGGAAAGGATCGCCTGCGACGTGGTGGCGATGTCGGGCGGCTGGTCGCCGGTGGTGCACCTGTGGTCGCATTGCGGTGGCAAGCTCGTCTGGGACGAGGCGCAGGCGCATTTCCGCCCCGATGGCGACAAGCCGCCGCTGGGCGCGGATGGGGCGGGTTTCGTCGTTCCGGCGGGGGCCGCCAATGGCGCGCTGTCGCTGGGCGCGGGCTTGGCCGATGCGGATGCCGCGGGGCGGCACGCGGCCCGGGATCTGGGACTGAAGCCCGCCAAATCCGCCGCACCAAAAGTCGAGGATGCGCCCGAGTCGCCGCTCGAGGCGGTCTGGCTCATGCCGCAGGGGGCCGGGGTCAAACTGCGCATGAAGGCGTGGCTGGATTACCAGAACGACGTCAAGGTGAGCGACGTGCAACTGGCCGCGCGCGAGGGCTATGAATCGGTCGAGCACACCAAGCGCTATACCACACTGGGAATGGCGACCGATCAGGGCAAGCTGAGCAATATCAACGGGCTGGCGATCCTCTCGGACGCGCTGGGCCGGCCCATTCCGCAGACCGGCACCACGACCTTCCGCCCACCCTATACGCCGATATCCATGGGCGCGATCGCGGGCGAGGCGCGCGGCGAGACATTCCAGCCGTTGCGCCGCACGCCGATGCATGACTGGCACGAGGCACACGGCGCCCATTGGGAGCCGGTGGGCCAGTGGCGGCGGCCCTATTGCTATCCCCGGGGCGAGGAGAGCCATGCCGCGGCCGTCGCGCGCGAGATCATGGCCACGCGCGAGAGCCTGGGGCTTCTGGATGCCTCGACGCTGGGCAAGCTGATCGTGAAGGGGCCGGATGCCGGGCGGTTCATGGACATGCTCTACACCAACATGATGAGCACGCTGAAACCCGGGCGCTGTCGTTACGGGTTGATGTGCAGCGAGAACGGCTTCCTGATCGACGACGGCGTGGTGGCGCGGATCGACGATCAGACCTTCCTCTGCCACACCACCACGGGCGGGGCCGAGCGTATCCATGCCCATATGGAGGAATGGCTTCAGACCGAGTGGTGGGACTGGCAGGTTTACGTGGCCAACGTGACCGAGCAGTTCGCCCAGATCGGCGTGGTCGGCCCCAAGGCGCGCAAGGTGCTGGAGAAACTGACCGACGACGATCTGAGCGCCGAGGGTTTCGCCTTCATGGCGTGGAAGGATGCCACCTTCGGCGAGATCGGAGCGCGGGTTTTCCGGATCTCGTTTTCCGGTGAGTTGAGCTTCGAGATCGCCGTGCCCGCCAGCCACGGGCGCGCCCTGTGGGACAAGCTGCTGGCGGCCGGGCAAGAGTTCGGCGTGACCCCCTATGGCACCGAGGCGCTGCACGTGATGCGCGCCGAGAAGGGCTTCATCATGATCGGTGACGAGACCGACGGCACGGTGATCCCGCAGGACCTGGGGCTCGACTGGGCGATCTCGAAGAAGAAGGAGGACTACCTCGGCAAGCGGGCGCAGGCGCGCAGCCACATGAGCGATCCGAACCGCTGGAAGCTGGTGGGGCTGGAAACCGTGGATGGCTCGGTCATCCCCGACGGGGCCTATGCGGTGGCCGAGGGCACCAATGCCAACGGGCAACGCCGCGTGCAGGGGCGCGTCACCTCGAGCTATTTCAGCCCGACGCTGGGCCGTGGCATAGCCATGGGGCTGGTTCTGCACGGGCCGGACCGGATGGGCGAGGTGATCGAGTTTCCCGGCACCGACGGCAAGACCTACAGCGCGAAGATCGTCGATCCGGTCTTCTATGACAAGGACGGGGAGAAACAGAATGTCTGAGGCGAAAAGCGCGCTGCCCGGCGCCCGGTTCGACGGGATCGCATCGGTCGAGGAGGCCGGGCTCAACGGCATGATCACGCTGCGCGGCGATCTTGGCGACACGGCGCTGGCAAAGTCCCTGCGCGAGGTGACGGGCTGCGCCCTGCCCGGCCCGCGCGAAGTGGTGATGGCGGGTGACAAGGGCGCGGCGTGGATGTCGCCGGACGAGCTTCTGGTGATGGTGCCGCATGGCGCGGCGGAGGCGGCGGTTGCGGCGCTCGATGCCGCGCTGGCGGGAACGCACGCTCTGGCGGTCAACGTGTCGGACGCGCGGGCCGTGTTCGACATTCGCGGCGCCCATGCGCGCGAGGTGCTGGGCAAGCTGATGCCGGTGGATTTCTCCGCCGCCGCCTTCGGCCCGGGGCAGATCCGCCGCTCGCGCATGGCGCAGGTGCCCGCCGCCGTCTGGATGACGGGAGAGGACGCGTTCCGCGTGGTCTGTTTCCGCTCGGTCGCGCAATATGTATTCGACCTGCTGAAAACCGCCGCGTCCGAGGGCGGCGAGGTCGGGCTTTACGCCTGATGCCGATCCAGGTGGGCAGATGTAACAGGCCCTGAAGCGTTTCAGGTTTCAACGGAATCGAAAACGCGCTGCCTCTCCCTTCGGTCGAACGCGCGTTTCGATCCATTTGTCGTCGTGTAAACCTGAAAAGCTCTAGATATCAAGCCGCCCCTGCGCGCCCCTGTCCTCTTCGCGGGCGGCCTTCTTGAACGTGTCGTCGCGGCGCGCGGGCAGGCGCACGGCGCGGTCGCGCAGTTGCAATGCCTCCTCGATGGTCACGATCTGGATGCGCGGCACCGGCTCGAACCCCTCCATCTCGAACTGGCCTGCCGCCGCCGCTTCGGCGATCATGGTCTTTTTCGGCTCGGTCAGGGTGAGGAAAATGCCGATCTCGGCGCGCTCGCGCTCGATCACGCCGCGCAGGTCGCGGATCATGCCGACGCCCACGTTGTCACCCGCCTTGACGCTGACGATGGCGCGATGGGTCTTGCCGAAATAGATATTGCCGTCGATGCCCTTGTCCGCGCCCTTCTTGCCCATGTTGCCGGGCTGCGCGGCGATGAGCGAGAGCGCCCATTTCTCGAACTCGAAATAGTAATTCTTGTCCTCGCGCCCCCGGTTGGCCATGTCGCGCGCGCCGGCGATGTCCTGTGGCACGCCATGGGTGGTGAATTCGACCCCTTCGAACGCATCGCGCAGACGCTTTTCGATCAGGCCGATGGCAAGATGCGTCACGTCGATGCCGATCCATTGCCGCCCCAGCTTTTGCGCCGCGTGAACCGTGGTGCCGCAGCCGCAGAACGGATCGAGCACCACGTCGCCGGGGTTCGAGGAGGCATTGACGATGCGCTCCAGAAGCGCCACGGGTTTCTGCGTGGGGTAGCCGAGGCGTTCCTGCGATCCGCCCTGAAGTGGGCGAATATCTACCCAAACACTCCCGGCCTTTGGTCCTTGGCTGTC
>NZ_JAWLDS010000032.1:0-32124 GCF_041686535.1 Aquicoccus sp.
GCCGGTGGTGTTGCATTTCTCGAGCGCGGCGATGGTAAAGGCGGGATAGAGCGTGTCGCCGCAATAGACCGGGGCGAGAAACCGCGACGATTGCGCGACAAAGCCGATCAGCGCCTCGCCCATCTGATGCGCCAGCGGCGCCGCGCCGATCGCGGCCTGGATGAGCGTCTGGTATCCATGCGCCATGAGATCACGATGCCCCAGCCGTTGCAGGTAGGCGCGATCGTAGTGGATCGGGTGGTTGTCGCCGCTGGCGGCCTGAAAGGCGGCAAAGACGCCCTCGGTCATGGTGCGCGAGGGCGCGCGGAACACCTCGCCAACCCGGAAATCGTCGAAAGGGCGGGTCGGATGGGTCTGGTGGATGTTCGGATCGAAGCTCATGGTCATCTCGCGGGGTTGGGACCATCAAGGGTCTTGCACGGGCCGTGGCGGCGGGGTAGAGACCGCGCGCGGGGTCGTTAGCTCAGTTGGTAGAGCGCTTCGTTTACACCGAAGATGTCGGGAGTTCGAGTCTCTCACGACCCACCAGAAAACAGACGAAAATTCCGAATCTGCGAAATGCGGCCCGGTAGCTGAACCCGAAGCGGCGGGGAAGCGGCGGGGGTGTGGCCGGCGCGGTCACATTCGCACATGACGCACCGGCCGGAGTCGATGGGATCACTTCAGGATCGAGCGCCCGGCATATTGCGCGGTTTCGGCGAGGGTTTCCTCGATCCGGATCAACTGGTTGTATTTCGCCAGCCGGTCGGAGCGCGCGAGGCTGCCGGTCTTGATCTGTCCGCAATTGGTGGCGACGGCGAGATCCGCGATGGTGGCGTCCTCGGTCTCGCCCGAACGGTGCGACATCACGTTGGTGAACCCTGCGCGATGGGCCATATCGACCGCGCGCAGCGTTTCGGTCAGCGTGCCGATCTGGTTGACCTTGACCAGCATCGAATTGGCACAGCCGCGTTCGATGCCCATGGCCAGCCGGTCAGGGTTGGTCACGAAAAGGTCGTCGCCGACAAGCTGCACCTTGCCGCCCAGCGCGTCGGTGAGCGCGCGCCAGCCGTCCCAGTCATCCTCGGCGCAGCCGTCCTCGATCGAGATGATCGGATAATCAGCGCAGAGCGCGGCAAGGTAGGCGACATTCTCATCGGGCGAGAGGGTCTTGCCCTCGCCTGTCATCGCGTATTTTCCATCCTTGAAATACTCGGTCGCGGCGCAATCGAGGGCGAGGTGGATGTCGTCGCCGGGCTTGTAGCCCGCCTTCTCGATCGAACGCAGGATGAAATCGAGCGCGTCGCGGGTCGACGAGAGGTTGGGCGCGAATCCGCCCTCGTCACCGACACCCGTGGCGAGACCGGCGGCGGAGAGTTCCTTCTTGAGGATGTGGAACACCTCGGCGCCCATGCGTACCGCGTCGCGGATGGTGGGGGCGCTCACCGGCATGATCATGAATTCCTGGATGTCGATCGGGTTGTCGGCATGTTCGCCGCCATTGATGATGTTCATCATCGGCACCGGCAGAACGCGCGCCGAGGTGCCCCCGACATAGCGGTAAAGCGGCTGGGTGGTGAAATCGGCCGCCGCCTTGGCACAGGCGAGGCTGGCGCCGAGAATCGCGTTGGCACCGAGCCGCGCCTTGTTGGGGGTGCCGTCAAGCTCGATCAATCCCATGTCGATCGACACCTGTTCGGTGGCGTCCATTCCGACCAGTTCCTCGGCGATCTCGCCGTTGACGGCGGCGCAGGCTTCGAGCACGCCTTTTCCGGCGTAACGCGTCTTGTCGCCGTCGCGGCGTTCCACCGCTTCATGCGCCCCGGTCGAGGCGCCCGAAGGCACGGCGGCGCGGCCCATGGTGCCGTCTTCGAGGATCACGTCGACCTCGATCGTGGGGTTGCCACGGCTATCGAGGATTTCACGGGCGTGGATGTCGATGATGGTGCTCATGTGGCCAATGTCCCTTGCTGAAATTGCGCGGAAACCGCGCCTTTGCGGCGGCTTTTACCGGGCAGGGGACACAAGGGAAAGGGGCGCGCGCGGTGTTTGCGCAAACGCGCGTGCCTTGGGGTGTGGTCGCGCGCCTGATCGGGTTTGCCCCGCCCCATGGGCGGGCGCTGCCCCATGTTCAGAACCAGGTGGACCCGGTCAGGGTCAGGCGAGCATCGCCAGCGGATTCTCGATCTGCTCTGTGATCACCTGCAAAAGCTCTGCCCCGAGCGCGCCGTCGATGACCCGGTGATCGACCGAGAGCGTGACGCTCATGACCGTGGCCGTGGTCAGTTCGCCATCCTTGCCGACCACCGGCTTTTTAACCCCGGCGCCCACGGCAAGGATCGCGCCGTGCGGCGGGTTGATCACCGCGTCGAAATTGTCGATGCCGAACATGCCCAGGTTGGAAATGGCGAAACTGCCGCCCTGGTATTCATGCGGCGCCAGTTTGCGGTCGCGAGCGCGGGTGGCGAGATCCTTCATCTCGGCCGAAAGGGCGGAGAGCGATTTCTTCTCGGCGTCCTGAATGACAGGGGTAAAGAGCCCGCCCTCGATCGCCACGGCGACGGCCACGTCGGAGGGTTCGAGTTTCAGGATACGGTCGCCCGCCCAGACGGCATTGGCGTCGGGCACGGCCTGAAGCGCGTTGGCGCAGGCCTTGATGATGAAATCATTGACGCTGAGCTTCACGCCGCGGCTTTCCAGCCCCGCGTTCATCTCGCTGCGCAGTTTCAGCAGCGCATCGACCCTTATGTCGCGGCGCAGGTAGAAATGCGGGATGGTCTGTTTCGCCTCGGTGAGGCGCGCGGCGATGGTGCGGCGCATCCCGTCGAGCTTGATTTCCTCGAACGCGCGGGTCTCGTACATCTTGAGCACGGTTTCGGTGGCCGGGCCGGTGGGCATGGCCGTTGCGGCCTGTGCCGGGGCCTTGGTTTCGGCGCGCGCGTCGGGTGCGGGCTTGTCGGCTGGTCTGGCGGCCTCGACATCGGCCTTGACGATCCGGCCCTTGGGGCCGGAGCCCTCGATCTCACGCAGGTCAAGCCCCTTGTCGGCGGCGATGCGCCGCGCGAGTGGCGAGGCAAAGATGCGCTTGCCGTCCTGCTCGGGGGCAGGGGGGGCGGGTGTCGCCTTGCCCGCCGGCTCTTGCGATTCTTTCGCGGGCTTGTCGGAAGCGGCCTCTTTCCCGCTTTCCTCTTCCTTGTCGTCTTTTACCTCGTCGTCTTTTGTCTCTTTGGCGGGCGCGCGTTTGCCGGACCCGGCGTCGATGTCATCGGCGCTTTCGCCCTCTTCGAGAAGCACGGCGATGGCGGTGTTGACCTTCACGCCCTCGGTGCCTTCCTCGATGAGGATCTTGCCGATGACGCCTTCATCGACGGCTTCGAATTCCATCGTCGCCTTGTCGGTCTCGATCTCGGCGAGAAGGTCACCGGCGGACACCGGGTCACCCTCCTTGACCAGCCATTTGGCAAGCGTGCCCTCTTCCATCGTGGGGCTGAGCGCGGGCATGAGAATCTCGGTGGGCATCGCGTCTCTCCTTACCGGTAGGTCACTTGGCGGACCGCTTCGATCACTTCGTCGGTCGAGGTCAGGGCCAGTCTTTCGAGGTTCGCGGCATAGGGCATGGGCACGTCCTTGCCGGTGACGTTGAGCACCGGCGCGTCGAGATAGTCGAAAGCGTGGGTCATGATGTAGGCCGAGAGGTGATTGCCGATGGAGCCCACCGGCCAGCCCTCTTCGACGGTGACGCAGCGGTTGGTTTTCATCACGCTTGCGATCACCGTGTCATAGTCGAGCGGGCGCAGGGTGCGCAGGTCGATCACCTCGGCCTCGATCCCGTTTTCGGCCAGCTTTTCAGCGGCTTCAAGCGCGTAGCTCATGCCGATGCCGAAGCTCACGATGGTCACGTCCGCGCCCTCGCGCCAGATCCGGGCCTTGCCGAAGGGGACCGTGAAATCCTCCATCACCGGCACGTCAAAGCTGCGCCCGTAGAGGATCTCGTTTTCGAGGAACACAACCGGGTTCGGATCGCGGATCGCGGTCTTCATCAGGCCCTTATAGTCGGAGGCGGAATAGGGCATCACGACCCGCAGGCCGGGCACTTGCGCATACCATGCCGCGTAATCCTGGCTGTGCTGGGCGGCGACGCGGGCGGCCGCACCGTTGGGGCCGCGAAAGACGATCGGCGCGCCCATCTGACCGCCGGACATGTAGAGCGTCTTGGCGGCGGAGTTGATGATCTGGTCGATCGCCTGCATCGCGAAATTCCAGGTCATGAATTCGACGACCGGGCGCAACCCGCCGAAGGCGGCACCGACGCCAATGCCGGCAAAGCCATGTTCGGTGATCGGGGTGTCGATCACGCGCTTGGCGCCGAATTCATCCAGCAACCCCTGGGAAATCTTGTAGGCGCCCTGGTACTCGGCCACCTCTTCGCCCATCAGGAACACGCTGTCGTCGCGGCGCATTTCCTCGGCCATGGCGTCGCGCAGCGCCTCGCGCACGGTCTGCTGGCGTGTCTCGGTGCCCTCGGGCCAGTCGGGTTCCGCCGTCGCAGCCCGTGGGTCGGGGCCGTCGGGCGCGGCGGCGCGGGCGGCTTTCACATCCTGCTTGGCGCTGTCGTCCTCGTCCTCGCTTTTTTCGTCCTCGTCGTCGTCCCTGGCCGGGGCCTCGGATTTGCCCGCATCCTCGGGGACGTCCTCGCCCTCTTCAACCAGCACGGCGATGGCGGTGTTGACCTTCACGCCCTCGGTGCCCTCCTCGACGAGGATCTTGCCGATCACCCCTTCATCGACGGCTTCGAATTCCATCGTCGCCTTGTCGGTTTCGATCTCGGCCATGATGTCACCGGATTTCACGGTGTCGCCCTCTTTCACCAGCCACTTGGCGAGCGTGCCTTCCTCCATGGTGGGGCTGAGGGCGGGCATGAGAATTTCGGTTGCCATTGTCGTGTTCTCCTTGGTCCCGGTCGCTCAGGCGTTTTGCGGCGTCTCGGTGGCGTAGATGTCGGTCCAGAGCTCCTCGATGGCGGGCTCGGGGCTTTCGCGGGCGAAATCGGCGGCGTCGTTGATGATCTGCTTGATCTCCTTGTCGATCGCCTTGAGATCATCCTCGCTCGCATGTTTGCCCGAGAGCAGAAGCTCGCGCACATGCTCGATCGCGTCGGATTTCTCGCGCACTTTCTGGACCTCTTCGCGGGTGCGGTATTTCGCGGGGTCCGACATCGAATGGCCGCGATAGCGATAGGTCATCACTTCGAGGATGTAGGGCCCCTTGCCCGACCGGGCGTGCTCCACCGCCTTTTGTCCCGCGTCACGCACGGCGAGCACGTCCATGCCGTCAACCGTCTCGCCGGGGATGCCGAAAGCCTCGCCGCGGGTGTGGATGTCCTTGGACGAGGTCGAGCGGGTCTGCGAGGTACCCATGGCATACTTGTTGTTCTCGATCACGAAGACCACCGGCAGATCCCAGAGCGCGGCCATGTTGAAGGTCTCGTAAACCTGGCCCTGGTTGGCGGCGCCGTCGCCGAAATAGGTGAAACAGACATGATCATTGTCGCGATACTTGTTGACAAAGGCCAGCCCCGCGCCCAGCGGCACGTTGGCGCCGACGATGCCATGGCCGCCATAGAATTCCTTTTCCTTGGAAAACATGTGCATCGAGCCGCCCTTGCCCTTGGAATAGCCGCCCTCGCGCCCGGTGAGCTCGGCCATGACGCCCTTGGGGTCCATGCCGCAAGCGAGCATGTGGCCATGATCGCGATAGGTGGTGATGCGCTGATCGCCCTCTTTCGCGGTGGCTTCGAGTCCGACGACCACGGCTTCCTGGCCTATATAGAGGTGACAGAAGCCGCCGATCAGGCCCATGCCGTAAAGCTGCCCGGCCTTTTCCTCGAATCGCCGGATGAGCAGCATGTCGCGGTAAAATCCCTTGAGCTCGTCGGCGGACACATTGGGTTTCCTGGTACTTTTTCGGGCGGCCATCGGTCGCGTCCTCCTTCGCGCAGAGAATAGTTTAACGTTGAACTATCAGCGTCAATTCATAACATGGGAGTCCGGTTCTGGCGAGTATGAATTTGCCGCGCGGTCCGTTTGCGCGCAGATCCTCTGCCCTGCCCGGGAGCCTCACGTGTCGTCGGCGTCCTTGAGGCGGCTTTCGACCAGAAGGCCCTCCTCGTCGAGAATCGGATAGGCGACCGAGACCAGGTGGGCGCCGACGCGCTTGAGATCGCGCAGCATGTCGAGATGCAGCGATGATGTCTGAAGGCTCTCGGGATGTCCCTTGCGCAGGCGCCGGAAGTGACGCTCGGCAGACTGGCGCTCCACCTGCCGGATGCGCACCTTGGTCTCGATGAGTTGCCGGGCCAGCCGTTCGTCGCGGCTCATGAAGATGGTCTGGGCGACCTGCATCGTGTCCAGTGTCATCAGGAAAAGGGAATCGAGCTCGCGATAGCCTTCCTCGGAAAACCGCAGTCCCAGCTCGATCTTGCGATCCACCTGCACGGCAAGGCCCTTTTCGATGATGTCACCGGCATGTTCGAGATTGATGATATAGTCGAGAACGGTGATGATGCGGCGCTTGTCGCGCTTGGAGGCGCCGGGCCCCAGGCGCGAGAGGTAAAGCTTGACCTGCTGTTGCAGGCGGTCGACCCGCTCCTCCAGCCGCGTGATCTCGGCCAGGGGCGCGGGGTCGTTTTCGCGAAAGGCGGTCATGATCAGCCGCATCATCCGCTCCACCGTGTCGCCCAGCGCCAGCGCCTCGCGGCTGGCTCCGGCCAGGGCCACTTCCGGGCGATCGAGCGCCGCCTCGTCGAGCCAGCGCGGCCCGTCGCCTTCATGGGCTGGCGGATCGGGAAGGACGAGCGGGAGCGCACTTGCGATCCGCCCCGCGACCGGCCAGATGACCACCGCCAGCGCGATGTTAAAGGTCAGGTGCGCCGCGACGGGCAGGCCGGCGGGCACAAGGTTCAGCCCCTCCAGCCAGGGGCCGATCTGCCCGGCCAGCGGCAGCGCGACGAGGCAGCCCAATCCGCGCACCAGAAGGTTGCCCAGCGTCACCCGTCGCGCGGCCGGCGGCGCCGCCAGTGTGGCAAGGACCGGCGGCACGGCGCCGCCGAAATTGGCGCCCAGCACCAGCACCACCGCCAGCGCCGGGGCAAGGCCGCCCGTGGACCCCAGCGACAGGACCAGCATCACCACCGCCAGCGATGACGAGAACACCACCGCCAGCGCCGCGGCCACGCCAAAGGCCACCGGCCAGGCATTGTCCAGTAGCCCCAGGAACGCCAGCAGTTCCGCCGAGTCGCGCAGCGGCGCCGTGGCCTGGCCCAGCAAGGTCAGCGACAGCAGGACGAGGCCGATGCCGATCAGCGCCTGCCCGGTGCCGGAAACGGCAGCACGCGCCTGCCGCCGCAACACGTAGCCCAGCAAGAGCAGCAGCGGCGAAAGCGCCTCGATCCCGGCGCTGACGATCCAGGCGGTCAGCGCGGTGCCCAGGTTGGCGCCCAGCAGCGCCACCTGCGCCCGTCCGGGGCGGATCATGCCCCGCTCGACGAAATCCGAGCTCATCAGCGCGGTCGCGGTCGAGGATTGCAGCCCCAGCGTCGCGACCAGCCCCGAGACAAAGGCGCGCGGAGAGGTTCGCGTACCCTGGCTGAGCGCCAGTTTCAGGTGCAGACCGAAGCCTTCGGTCACGCCGTCCCGCACCAGCCGCAACCCGAAGAGCAGCAGTGCCACCGCGCCACCGACCGCGACCAGGATTGCCAGAGACTGCACCCATACCTCCCTTGCCGAGCTGAACTGTCATATTGCTGTTACATTCGGTCGGGGCGAATGGTGAAGTCAACCGACCGACCGGTCGCCTTGCCTGCGCAATCCTGTGGATCAGCGGATCACGATCTCGTCGGCGCGGATGTAGCCCAGGACCGAGCGCGCCTGTTCGTCGAGCAGGTCGATGTCGAGATAGGTATCCGAAAGCCGGCGCGTGAGGTTCTCCATCCGCGCGACCTGGCTGTCGAGTGTCTCGAGACGCTTTTCAAGATCGGACGCCTCGGCCTGGATCTCGGCCCGGCGGAACAACCCGTAATCCCCCTGCACGGCGGCAAAGGTGAAATAGAGCCCGAGCGCGAACGCCACCGTGTAATAGGCAATGCCGCCCAGCGCGGGCCGGTATCCGGTAAATCTGCGCATTGCCATGTCTTGCCTGTTCCCGTTCACTGGCTGCTCTGCCCGTTGTCCGGACCATCCTGCCCGTAACACAAGGGAAACAGTGCCACAGGCGATTCGGATTGTGAATCCCTCTTTTGCGAGACCGCGCAATTTGCGAGGATCGGAGCGAAGGGAGAGACCGCAATGACACATTCCCCGCCGATCGGCACGCTTGCGACCCACGAGGTGATGAACCAGCCACCGGCCCGCGATGCGGGTGATCTCTGGGCGTCGGATCCGATCCTGTGCCACTACGCGGGGGCGAACGGTGCCGATCAGGCGGCGCTCTCGGCCTATGGCGCCCGGATGGGCAGCGCGGAGATGCGCGAGGCCGGGCGCGAGGCCAACCGCGTGCCGCCGGTTCTGGAGAGTTTCGACCGCGCGGGGCGGCGGCTTGACGAGGTAAAATTCCATCCCGCCTATCACGACCTGATGACGGCGGGGTTGCAGGCGGGGTTCGCGGCGGCACCCTGGGAAGAGCAGGTCCCGGCCGGTCACACCGCCCATGCCGCGATGTGCTACATGACAAGCCAGGTCGAGCCGGGCGTGACCTGCCCGATGGTGATGACCTATGCCGCCGTTCCCGCGCTCGAGGCCGATCCGGCGCTGGCGGCGGAATGGGTGCCCAAGCTGATCGCGCGCGATTACGACACCGCCCGCGCGCCCGTGGCCGAGAAGCGCGCGGTGACGCTGGGCATGGCAATGACCGAGAAACAGGGCGGATCGGACGTGCGCGCCAACACCACGCAAGCCGTGCGCTCGGGCGATCATTACCGCCTCAGCGGGCATAAATGGTTCTGCTCGGCGCCGATGTCCGACGGGTTCCTGACGCTGGCGCAGGCCGAGGGGGGCCTGACCTGCTTTCTCGTGCCGCGCTGGCTCGATGGCGAGCGTAACCCGATCCACGTGATGCGATTGAAGGACAAGCTCGGCAACCGGGCCAACGCGTCGTCGGAGATCGAGTATCACGATACGCTGGCCTTCCGGCTGGGCGACGAGGGCCAGGGGGTCAAGACCATCATCGAGATGGTGCATCACACGCGGCTTTCCACCTCGGTCGCACCGGCGGGGCTGATGCGCGGGGCGCTGGCCGAAGCAAAATACTGGGTCGAGGGTCGCAGCGCGTTCCAGCGTCGCCTGATCGACCAGCCGATGATGCGCGCCGTTCTCGCCGACCTGGCGCTCGATCTCGAGGGCACCACGGCACTGGCCTTCCGCGTGGCGCGGGCGTTCGACGCGGGCACGATTGAGGAACGCGCCTTTTCGCGGATCGCGGTGGCGCTGGCCAAGTTCCTTGGCAACAAGCTGGCCCCGAACGTGATCTACGAGGCGATGGAGTGCCTCGGCGGCATGGGTTATGTCGAGGAGACGCCGATGCCGATGCTGTTCCGCGAAAGCCCGCTCAACTCGATCTGGGAAGGGTCGGGCAACGTGATCTGCCTTGACGTGATGCGCGCGCTGGCGCGGGACGAGGCGGCGCGCGAGGCGCTGATGGCGGAACTCTCGGGTATCCGGGGCGAGAACCCGGCCTATGACGCCGCGCTGGCCGCGCATCTCGACCGCTGGCCCGGGCTGCCCGACGAGGCGCAGGCGCGCTGGTTCACCGAAAGCCTGGCCTCGCTTCTGACCGCGTGCGTTCTGATCCGGGAGGCCCCCGCAGCAGTGGCCGACGGTTACGCCGCGACGCGGCTGGGCCGCCCCCGGGGGCGGGTTTACGGGGCGGTTTCGGGACTTGATACACAGGCGATCCTGGAGCGGCTGGGATGAACCTCGCGACCTTCGGCGATTATGCCGCCCGCACCCGCGAGAGTTTTGCCCGCCAGCCCGCGATGCGCGCGATGGGGATTTCGATCGACGATATCGCCCCGGGCGAGGTCTGGCTGTCGATGCCGTTCAACCCCGATTTCACCCAGCAACACGGATTCATGCATGCGGGGGCGATCGTCTCGGGGCTGGACACCGCCGCCGGGTTCGCGGCCTTTACCCTGATGCCCGAAGAGGCCGGGGTGCTCACCGTGGAACTCAAGACCTCGCTGATGCGGCCGGGCAAGGGGCAGCAGTTCAACTTTCACGCGCGGGTTCTGAAACCGGGGCGGACGATCCTCTTTACCGAGGCCGTGGCGACCGCGATCGACGTCGAACGAGAGCACGAGATTGCCCGGCTCACCGCCACGATGATGGCGGTGCAGGGGCGCGACGACGTGAAGGGGTGAAGGTGCCGCCCGGGACGCACGCAGGTGAAGGGCCGTTGCACCGACCCGGCGCGCGCGCTATCCCGGCGCAAAGCTGAAGCAATCGGGAGAGCCAGATGAGCCGCGCATTCGTATTTCCGGGGCAGGGAGCACAGACAATCGGCATGGGCCGCGCGCTGGCCGATGCCTATCCTGCCGCCCGGGCCGTGTTCGACGAGGTCGATGACGCGCTGGGCGAGGCACTCAGCGCGCTGACATGGGAGGGCGATCAGGATGCCCTGACCCTGACGCAGAACGCACAGCCCGCGCTGATGGCGACATCGCTGGCGGCTATGCGCGCGCTGGAGGCCGAGGGCGTGAAGGTCACGGACGCCGCTTTCGTGGCGGGGCATTCGCTGGGCGAGTATTCGGCGCTGGCCGCTGCGGGCGCGCTGAGCGTGGCCGACACGGCGCGGCTCTTGCGGATACGCGGGCGGGCGATGCAGGAGGCTGTGCCGGTGGGCGTGGGCGCGATGGCGGCCCTTCTGGGGCTGGATTTCGAGACCGCGAAATCGGTGGCCGAGGAGGCCGCGCAGGGCGAGGTGTGCCAGGCCGCCAATGACAACGACCCCGCCCAGGTGGTGGTGTCGGGGCACAAGGCCGCGGTGGAACGCGCGGTCGAGATCGCCAAGGCGCGCGGCGCGAAACGGGCGGTCCTGTTGCCGGTCAGCGCGCCGTTTCACTGTGCGCTGATGCAGCCCGCGGCGGATGCGATGCAGGCGGCGCTGGCCGAGGTCGAGATCGCCGCGCCATCGGTGCCGGTGGTGGCCAATGTGCGCGCATCACCGGTCAGCGAACCGGCCGAGATCAAGGCATTGCTGGTCGAACAGGTCACCGGGTCGGTGCGCTGGCGCGAGTCGGTGGCCTTCATGGGTGGTGCCGGCGTGCGCGAGATCTGGGAGATCGGCGCGGGCAAGGCGCTCTCGGGCATGATCCGGCGGATCGACCGCGAGATCGCGACCCGGGCCGTGGGCACGCCCGACGAGGTGAAGGCGGCGGCGGAGAGCCTGAACGGCTGAGCCGGGCCACGAAAGTTGAATTTTCTTGTCGAGTTCCGTTGAAAGGAACCCGGCGCTGGAAAGAAAGGATGAGGCATGTTCGATCTGACGGGAAAATGCGCGCTGGTCACCGGCGCGTCGGGGGGGATCGGCGGAGCGATCGCCCGCGCATTGCACGGGGCGGGGGCCACGGTGGGCCTGTCGGGCACGCGCGAGTCGCCGCTGCAGGAATTGGCCGGGGACCTGGGCGAGCGGGCGCATGTGTTGCCCTGCAACCTGTCCGATCCGCAGGCGGTCGAGGCGTTGCCGAAAGAGGCACAGGCGGCCATGGGATCGGTGGATATCCTGGTCAACAACGCCGGCATCACCCGCGACCAGATCTTCATGCGCATGTCGGACGAGGAATGGCAGTCGGTCATCGACGTGAACCTGACCGCGACGATGCGCCTCTGCCGCGGCGTGATGCGCCCGATGATGAAGGCGCGCTGGGGCCGGATCGTCAACATCTCGTCCATTGTGGGCGCGACGGGCAACCCCGGGCAGGTCAACTATGCCGCGTCCAAGGCGGGCATGGTGGGGATGACGAAATCCATCGCCTACGAAGTGGCAAGCCGCGGCGTCACCGCCAACGCGGTTGCGCCCGGTTTCATCGCCACGGCCATGACCGAGGGGCTGAGCGACGATCAGAAATCGGCGATCAACGCCAGGATCCCGGCCGCGCGCATGGGCACACCCGAGGAGATCGCGGCGGCGGTCCTCTACCTTGCCAGCCCAGAGGCGGGCTATGTCACCGGCGCGACCCTGCATGTGAATGGCGGGATGGCGATGCTCTGAGCCGGGGCGAACATCCGTTCAGACCCGAGAACAAGGGCGCGCGGGCGAGGGCCAGCGCGCCCTTTTTGCCACCAGAGCGCAAGCCGGCGGAAAAAATCATGGGCGGATCGAATCACCTGTAGTAGAATCAGTGCACCAAAACAAAAAACGAACGAGGCAGAGCATGGGACGAAAGGCAGGATTCGCCGATCAGACGGTATATGCGGCGATGGCAAGCGGGATCGCGGATGGCGTGATGCCAGGTATCAGGGACATCTCCAAGGCATCCGGCGTGTCGATCGGGTCGCTCTATCACAGGTTCGGCTCCTACGAAGGGCTCCTGGCCGAGACCTGGGCCTGGTCGGAAGGGGCCTATCTGCAGGGCGTGATCTCGCATATTCATAACACGCGGGGCGTGCGGGGCGGGTTGCGCGCTGCACTTTACATGCCGCGGTTCGCCCGCCGGGAGAGTGCCTCCGCACCGGTCCTGGTCAGCGGCCAGCGCACGGTGTTGCGCCATGCGGCGCTGGCACAGGGCACGAGAACACGGGCGGCGGATATCCTTGGCGGGGCCGATGCGGCATTGACGGGATTTGCAGAAGGTTTCGGGCTGCGCCGCGACGAGGTCGAGCTTGCGCTGATCGAGTATCCGCGGACCGTGGTCGCGGTGCAATTGGGCGCTGACGGTCTCGACGGATCGGCAGACGCACTGGTGCGCGCGGCATTCTGGGCCACGATCAGCGTCCAGCAACAGCAAAGGGCCAAGGCCGCCTGAAACGGGTTGACCCGGCCGCACGCGAGACCGCGACGCGACCCGCGCCATGCCATGCGCGGGTGCTTCAATGAATTTGGTGGCTCAGGTCGAAAAGCCATCGTTTCCAACCGACAATCGGCTGCGCCAAACTCCGGCGAAATGATCGGAGAAGGTGCAGCTGATGCAGGTAGGATTCATCGGGCTTGGAAATGTTGGCGGCAAGCTGGCGGGCAGTGTGCTTCGCAACGGTATTGACCTGACCGTTTTCGATATCGACGCCGGTTCCATGGCAAGCTTTGTCGCCCGCGGCGCAAAGGCGGCGCGCGACCCGGCCGATCTCATGCGTGGGTGCGATATCGTGATCACCTGCCTGCCCTCGCCGGCCGCATCGGCCGCCGTGGTCGAGGCGATGTTGCCGGAGATCGACGAGACCAAGATCTGGCTGGAAATGTCGACCACCGACGCCACCGAGATCAAGCGGCTGGCCGCGCTCGTGGCCGAGCGTGGCGGGGTCGCGGTGGAATGCCCGGTCTCGGGCGGGTGCCACCGGGCGGACACGGCCAACATCTCGATCTTCGCGGGCTGCGACCGCGCCACGTTCGAACGCGTGCTGCCGCTCCTGACCACGCTCGGGCGGCGGGTGCTGCATACCGGGGAGCTCGGGACCGCTTCGGTCCTCAAGGTGATGACCAACTATCTGGCCACGGCGAACCTGCTGACCTGCTGCGAGGCGCTGGTGACGATGAAGGCCGCGGGCATGGACATGAACACCGCCTACGAGGCGATGAAGATCAGTTCGGGCACCTCCTTCGTGCATGAGACCGAAAGCCAGATCATCCTCAACGGGTCGCGCGACATCTCGTTCACCATGGACCTGGTGAAAAAGGATGTCGGCCTGTTCCAGAGCCTTGCCGAGCAAGCCGGCGTGCCGTTGGAGATCAGCCCGCTCTTGCTGAGCATTTTCGAGGATGGAATCGCGCGCTACGGTGATCGTGAACTGTCGCCGAACATCATCCGCCGCCTCGAAGATGCGACCGGGTTGCAGATCAGCGCACCCGGCTTTCCCGCCGAGATGGTCGACGACGAGCCGGAGGAGCCGGGATACGAGGTGATCCCGACCGGGCTGTCAAAGCCGCTTCTGGCGACGTGACGCGGGGGGAGAAGTGATGATGACACCTCCCGCTTGAAACGCACACCCACCAACAGAAGGATTGAGATGAGATGACGGACCCCGCGGTGGAGCTTCGGGATAATGGCATGTTGGTCGCCCTGCCGGGCGGCATGGCCTATTTCAACTACTACTGGCTCAGGGATGCGAGCCTCGACTGTTTCGACCCGCAAACGCTGGAACGGGTTTTCGACTGTTCCGCCCTTCCGACGCCGCCGCGCGCAAGGTCGGCGCGGGTGGAAGGCGAGATGCTGGTGATCGAATGGCAGGCCGAGGACCAGGTGAGCCAGGTTCCGCTCTCGCTGCTGCGCGAGGTGCAGGAGACCGGACGCCCGGCCGATCCGGCGGCCTTGCCGCGCAAGCTCTGGTATGGCGATCACCTGCCCGAGATCCTGCGTATCCCGCAACAGGCGGTTCTGACATCCGACACAGGCCGCGCCGCGCTCACCCGCGCGCTGATCGAGGAGGGGATCGCCTTCGTCACCGACATGGCCGAGGATGACGAGAGCCTCCCGCGCCTCGTGAACGCCATCGGGCCGATCACCCCGTCGGCCGAGGGCCTGTTCTTTGACGTCCGGGTCGAGATCGCGCCCACCAATCTCGCCTTTACCGCCGGGCCCCTGGAAATGCACACCGACCTGCCGGGCGAGGAAACCGCCCCGGGCTTGCAGTTCCTGCATTGCATGGCCAACACGGTCGAGGGCGGGCTGTCGCTCTTTCTCGACGGGGCGGCGGCGGCCATGGCGCTCAAGGCCGAGGACCCCGAGGCGTTCGCGCTCCTGGCGGGCCATGACATCCCGTTCTTCTATCGGCACGACAACTGGGATTACCGCGCCCATCAGCGCGTGATCGAGACCGATGTCGATGGCGAGGTAACGGGTGTCACCATCTCGCAGCATCTTCAGGATTTCATGGATCTGCCCCAGGACCTGCTGGACCGCTATTACCCGGCCCTTGTCCGGTTCATCCGCATGATGCAGGAAGACCGTTTTGTCATCCGCTACCGATCGCAGCCCGGCACCTGCGTGGTGTTCGACAACCATCGCATCGTGCATGGCCGCGAAGGCTATGTTGCCGAGAGCGGCCTGCGGCACCTGCGCGGCTGCTACACGGATCGCGGCGCGCTGCGCAGCACCTACCGTGTGCTTGCCCGGCGCGGCTTCACCGGGGCCGAGGCCGACAGGGTGGTGGCTTGAAGCAGAACGCAAAGGCCTGAAGATGCGCCGCGTCGGGGGTGGTCCCCGGCGCGGTGCGCTTTGCGTGACAAGGCATCCTTCGGCCGGGTCGTTGCCCTGCGGAACCATCCCGGGACAGTGATCGGGAAACAGGATCGCACGCGGGCAGCGCGCGCTGCGTTTACCCGATTCCGGCCCGTTTGCGCCGCACCGCGGCGGTGCACGCCCGGCAGCCGGGGGGCAGCCGGGGATCACCCCCCTGATTTCATGGCGCAAGACCGTGTTAACCCCACCGTGCGCTGCAAATGGGGTTTCACCCGTTCCTGCGAACACGCTATGCGTTGGCAACACGGCCCACGCCTCCGCTTGCATGAAGGACATCGCATGACCCAGCTGCCCCATGTCATCTGGCTGCGCGCCTTCGAAGCGGCGGCCCGGCACAGTTCGTTCACCGCGGCCGCGGACGAGCTGGCCCTGACCCCGGCGGCGGTGAGCCAGCAAATAAGGCTTTTGGAACAGCATCTTAACGTGCGGCTCTTCCATCGTCTGCCGCGTGGGGTCGAGCTGACCGATATCGGTCAGGCCTATGCGCAGCCGATCCGAAAATCCTTTCGCGACATGCAATCGGCGACCGACGGATTGTTCCAGGTGCCACGTCGCAAGACCCTGCGCGTGCGTGCCTCGATCTCGTACGGGGCGCTGGTGCTGGCGCCGCAGTTGATCGCCTTCCGCGCGCTCAACCCCGATATCGACATCCAGCTATCCACCGCCGTCTGGTCCGACCGCATGGACGACACAGCGATCGACGTGGACATTCGCCACGGCACCGGCGACTGGCCGGAAAGCCGGATCTGGCCGCTCGGCTCGGAATGGGGCGGCGTGGTGTGCCACCCTGATTTCGCCGCCTCCTTCGAGGGTGGTCCGACCATTGCGGCGCTTGCGGCTTCCGACGTGGTTCAGGTGACCGGCTCCGAGGGCGATTGGGATCGGCTTTCGGCGCGGTTCGATCTCGACCTGCCGGCTCCGGCGCAACGATTCAAGGCGGACTCGTCTCTGATGGCACTTCAAATGCTGGCCAGCGGCCAAGGCTGCGCGATCATCATGCGCCGTTTTGCACAACGGTACCTTGATCAGGGGTTGCTGGTGTCGCCGCTGCCCTATGAATTGCCGATGGACAAGGGATTTTACCTCGTGGCGCGGGAAGACACCAAACGCTCGGCCGAGATCGAGCGGTTCCGCGCGTGGTTGACGGCGACGGTCGAGGTCGGTCAATAGCGGTTGGTTCAGGGCGCGCGCCTGGCGATCGAGCGGCGTTCCAAGGCTTTTCAGGCTGCGAAATCGAAGCTGTCGGCGCGGGCGCGATCCCAGTATTTGGCAAAGGCGGGATGACTGACTTCGCCCGCGCGCAACGCACCAGGCTCAAGCCACAGATACTGGCTTGCGGCCGAGCGCACCTCGCGGCTGTTGACCCGGATCATCAGGTGATGCGGCGTAAAGTCCTGCGGGGCGTGCAGGCCCGAAGATTCCACGGCCTCTTTCAGCGCAATCATGGTGTTCCGGTGGAAATTTGCCACGCGCTGATACTTGTCCGCAACGACCAGCGCACGGTAGCGGCCCGGATCCTGTGTGGTCACACCCGTGGGGCATTTTCCGGAATGGCACACCTGCGCCTGGATGCAACCCACGGCGAACATGAAACCACGCGCCATATTGCATCCATCAGCGCCGAGCGCGAACATCCGGCACAGGTCGAAAGCACTGATCAGTTTGCCCGACACGATGAGCTTGATCCGGTCGCGCAAGCCCATGCCCACGAGCGTATTATGCACCAGCATCAATCCCTCGCGGATGGGCGCGCCCTTGTGGTCGGCAAACTCGGCCGGTGCCGCCCCGGTGCCGCCTTCGGCCCCGTCGATGGTGATGAAATCAGGGGTGATGCCGGTCGAGTCAAAGGCCTTGGTCATGGCAAAGAATTCCCACGGGTGACCGACACAGAGCTTGAGGCCGACGGGCTTTCCGCCCGACAGTTCTCGTAGCCGGGCGATGAAGGCACAAAGTTCCTCGGGTGTGGTGAATTCCGAATGGCCCGGTGGGCTGATGCAATCCTCGCCCACGACGACTCCGCGTGCCTCGGCGATGGCTTCTGTGACCTTGGCGCCCGGTAGGATGCCCCCATGGCCGGGCTTGGCGCCCTGGCTCAGCTTGACCTCGATCATCTTGACCTGATCGTCCGCAGCCGTTTCGGCAAACTTCTCAGGGTTGAAGGCCCCGTCGGGCGTGCGGCACCCGAAATAACCCGAACCGATCTGCCAGATCAGATCGCCTCCATGCTTGCGGTGAAAGCGCGAGATCGAGCCTTCGCCAGTGGTGTGTGCGAACCCGCCGAGTCTCGCCCCCCAATTTAGCGATTCAATCGCATGAGGCGAAAGCGCGCCATAGGACATGCCCGAGATGTTGAGCGGCGAGGCTTCATAGGGTTGTTTGCAATCCGGCCCACCGACCGCCACCCGGAAATCATGGCTGTCGAGATGCGTGGGGGCCATGGAATGGTTGATCCACTCGTGCCCGATCTCGTTGACGTTGCGAAGTGTCCCGAACGGGCGCAGCCCCTCGATTCCCTTGGCGCGGCGATAGACAAGTGCGCGCTGTTCGCGTGAATAGGGTGTCTCTTCGTGGTCGCTCTCCAGGAAATACTGGCGGATCTCGGGGCGGAAATGCTCGAACAGGAAACGCAGTCGCGCCGAGATCGGATAGTTCTTGAGCACCGCGCGCCGGGTCTGGAACAGGTCGTGAAGACCAACAGCCGAGACGATACCCGCAAGCCCCGCAACCAGACCGCCCCAGAATGGCAGCCAGCCCGCGACGAGCAGACCAGAAAGCGTCAAGGCCAGAAAGGCAATGAGCGGTATGTAACGCAATGGCCTCCTCCCAGGCTGGCGATCGCGAGATGACGCAATGTCATCCGTATGCGGACAGGCTGGCGCTTTTTGGCATTCGGATCAACCCTGGTGATCCGGCCCCCGGGCTGGCCTGGTCGTCGCGCAGAGGGATGTCTTGGCGCAGTTGGCGGCCACTCATGCGGAGACTTGAAAGCGTTTGCGTTCGTGTTTTCATATGCTATAGGCGGCGCAGATTCACTTTGTGTCTCCGTTCAAACGGGGGCGGATCAGGTTCGTTTCGACCCTTCCGGAAGGTGGGGGAGAGACGGAGCTGGACAGTTCCGACAGCGGGACACCATGGAACCGACGACCCCGAGGGGCGAGGGCAAGAACCGGGCCGAGTGGCCCTGAACTTATGAGGACTATGACATGAGCGACGTCGCTGACCGCGTGAAGAAAATCGTTGTGGAGCACCTCGGTGTGGAAGAAGACAAGGTTGTCGAGAACGCTTCGTTCATTGACGATCTGGGCGCGGACAGCCTCGACACGGTCGAGCTGGTCATGGCCTTCGAGGAAGAGTTCGGCATCGAGATTCCGGATGATGCCGCCGAGACCATCCAGACCTTTGGCGACGCGGTGAAGTTCATCTCCGACGCCGCCTGATCCGTTATTCGGACAGAATGACATCATGCGCCCCCGCCGGTTCGGCGGGGGCGTTTTCGTTGGCGTCCGCCCGGAAACCGGACCGGCGGGCGGATTCGGACGGCAATCTGTCGATTCGAAGCGAGTCGCAGAATATGGTAAGAGTTAGGATCTGGCGAAGCCTGCATGCTGAGGCACCAAACCCGAGGACTCGACAATGATCATTTACCCCACGATGGAACTCAAGGGCGGCAAATGCGTCACGCTGCACCGCGGGCGCCTCGAAGAGCCGGCCATTTACCATGTCGATCCGGTCGAGACCGCCATCGCCTGGGCCGGAGCGGGAGCGGAGTGGATCCATGTTACCGATTTCGACGCGGTGGCGGGCAGTGGCAACAATGATGCGCTGATCGAAAAGATCATTCTGCGCGCCCGAGTCCCAGTGCAATTGGCGGGGGGCTTCAGGTCGCGCGAGCGTGTCGAAAGCTGGATCGACCGTGGCGCGGGTCGGATCGTGCTGGGAACGCTGCCAACGCGTGATCCCGATACGGTCAAGTTCCTGGCGGATCGCTATCCGGACCAGATCGTTGTGGCACTCGATATCCATCAGGGAAAGCTGATGACAGATGGCTGGACCACGCCTTCCGCGATCGCGCCCGAGGATTTCCTGGCATCGTACGCGAACAGTCCGCTGGCCGGGGTGCTGATCACCGATATCGACAGTGATATCGACGAACCGGATGCGAGCCTGGGTGTACTGACCGGGCTGGCCGGACAGACGCGCCACCCGGTTATTGCAAGCGGGATCGTGCGCGAAATCGACGATATCTCGCGCCTTAAATACGTGCCCAACATCTCCGGTGCGCTGGTTGGACGGGCTCTGTTCGCGCGCGATGTCGACTTGACCGAAGCGCTCGAAATCGCGCGGCCGGAACCCGGCGAAGTGGCAAGGTTCATCTGACGGACGGGTGGCGAAATCCGCCAAGCTCCGGCCGTGGCTCTTGCCGAGATTGTTCAAGCCGCGTAAACAGCGGCGAAAGAAATCCGTTTGGGGAAGGGCATTCTCATGCGTCGAGTGGTTGTCACTGGATTGGGGCTTGTTACCCCGCTGGCGTCTGGAGTCGAGGAAAGCTGGAGTCGTATTCTGGATGGGCAATCCGGGGCGGGCAAGATTACCTCTTTCGACACGTCGCGTGTGACGACCGATTATGCCTGTGAGGTCCGGCATGGCGATGGCAATGATGGGACATTCAACGCCGATGCCCATTGCGACGTCAAGGAGCGGCGCAAGATCGACGATTTCATCCTTTACGGCATTGCCGCCGCCGATCAGGCGGTCAGGGATGCGAACTGGATGCCCCAGGACGAAGAGGCCCGCCTGCGTACCGGCGTGATGATCGGTTCAGGTATCGGTGGGTTGAAGAGCATCGAGGCGACAACCCTTCTGATGGCAGAAAAGGGGCCGCGGCGGGTCTCGCCCTTCTTCATTCCGGGCGCTTTGATCAACCTGATCTCTGGGCAGGTGAGCATCCGCTACGGGTTCAAGGGGCCGAACCATGCGGTGGTGACGGCCTGTTCGACCGGCGCGCATGCGATCGGTGATGCCGCGCGGCTGATCAAATACGGGGATGCCGATGTGATGATTGCAGGCGGGGCCGAGGCGGCAATTTGCGAGATCGGGATTGCCGGGTTCAACGCCTGCAAGGCGCTTTCGACCAAGCGCAGCGACGACCCCGAGGCGGCGAGCCGCCCCTATGATGCCGATCGCGACGGGTTCGTGATGGGCGAGGGGGCGGGCGTGGTCGTGCTCGAGGAATACGAACACGCCAAAGCGCGCGGCGCCACGATCTATGCTGAGGTTGCTGGCTACGGGCTTTCGGGCGATGCCTATCACATCACCGCTCCCAGCGAGGATGGCGATGGCGGATTCCGGTCGATGACTGCGGCGCTCAGGGATTCAGGGCTGGAACCGGCTGCGCTCGATTATATCAATGCGCATGGCACATCGACGATGGCCGACGTGATCGAACTGGCCGCGGTCGAGCGACTGTTGGGTGATGCGGCGGGCAAGGTCACGATGTCCTCGACCAAGTCGATGACCGGGCACCTGTTGGGTGCGGCCGGCGCGATCGAGGCCATCTTCTCGATTCTGGCGATTCGTGATCAGGTGGCGCCGCCCACCATCAACCTCGACAATCCGGCGGTTGAAACCCCGATTGACCTGGCCCCGAACGCCAAGCGCCCGCGCGAGGTGAACGTGGCGCTGTCAAACAGCTTCGGGTTTGGTGGTACCAATGCCAGCGTGATATTCAGAAAGGTCTGATCCATGTGGCGACACATCGCCTCGAACGCGATTACGCTGTTGATCGTGGGCGCCTTCCTTCTGGGCGGTGTGATCTTGTGGGGTCAGAACCAGTATGTGTCCGAAGGGCCATTGGAAGAGCCGGTTTGCTTGCGAGTCGAGCCGGGTAGCAATGTCACTCGCGTTTCGCGTGCCTTAGAGGAAGAGGGTGCAGTCTCCTCCGGCACGATCTTTCGCCTCGGCATGGATTACGCCGACAAGGCATCGCAGCTCAAGGCGGGCAGCTTTCTGGTGCCCGCCGGTTCATCGATGGCCGAGATCGCGGATATCATAACCCGCAGCGGGGCGTCGACCTGTGGCACCGAGGTGGTCTATCGGATCGGGGTGACGCGGTCGACAGTACAGGTGCGCGAATTGGATCCCGTGACCAGCCGGTTCGAGGAAAAGACCAGTTTCGAGCCGTCGTCAGACGAGCCACCGGCGTCATATGCCGAGATCCGGGAACGCGCCGATACGCGCTATCGCGTGGCATTGGCTGAAGGTGTCACTAGCTGGCATGTCGTCAATGCGCTGGCTCAGATCGATGTGCTCGAGGGTACGATCGACGAGATGCCGGCAGAGGGCAGCCTTGCGCCAGACAGTTACGATGTGCAAGTCGGCGATGCACGCCCTGATCTTATCGCGCGGATGACGGCCGCGCAGGAGGCGATCCTGACAGAGGCGTGGCAGAACCGGGCCGAAGGATTGCCGATCGATACGCCGGAAGAAGCCTTGATCCTGGCGTCGATCATCGAGAAGGAGACCGGGGTGCCCGACGAGCGCCGCCAAGTGGCGAGCGTGTTCATCAACCGGCTCAACCGCGGCATGCGGCTTCAGACTGATCCGACCGTGATTTATGGTATAACCAACGGGCAGAACATTCTGGACCGCGGCTTGCGACAAAGCGAATTGCGCGGTGAGACGCCTTGGAACACATATGTAATCGACGGGTTGCCGCCGACGCCGATCGCCAATCCGGGCCGGGCGAGCATCGAGGCTGCCTTGAACCCTGACGATACGAGCTATGTCTTTTTCGTCGCTGATGGCACGGGTGGCCATGCCTTTGCAGAGACGCTGGAAGAGCACAACGAGAATGTCCGCAGGTGGCGTGAGATAGAAGCGCAGCGCAATTCGGACTGATTTATAGGCGCGGGCTTGTCGTTGCGTGGACGGTGCGATTCTGCCGGGGCATCATTTTCGAAGGTCCGGTTGATATGCCCCTGGTCAGCCTCCGAGTTTCCGGGTGCGAGCGTTGACCACAAGATTATTGCGCAGATTCAATTGCTTGTCCCATGATTTGCGATTGTCATGCCGCTGTTGCATCATCGAATTATCTCTTGGGCGACAACCCGATATCGTGGGGCTTGCAGGGTTTCTTCCACGATATATAGTAAACGCAATGACGGGGGCGGATGGCAACGCCCGCAGGGGTCGGGCGGTAAGGACATGGATGGAGACTTCAGAAGTGATTTCGTAAGGCAACCTGGCGCACTCAAGCAGTTTCCGGCCTTGGTGCTGAATGCCGACTATCGTCCCTTGTCCTATTACCCGCTGAGTCTTTGGCCGTGGCAGGAAGCGGTCAAGGCGGCCTGGCTGGATCGGGTGGATATCGTTGCGGAATACGACCACGTGGTCCGATCCCCCAGTACAGAGATAAGGGTGCCCTCGGTCGTGGTTCTGAAGGATTATGTCAGACCAAGGAAGCGCGTGGCCTTCACGCGCTTCAATCTTTTTCTGCGGGACGAATTCCGCTGTCAGTATTGCGGGGCGAAGGGTGACTTGACCTTTGATCACGTCGTGCCGCGCGCGGCCGGGGGCGTGACCAGTTGGCAGAACGTGGTCGCTGCATGCAGCAGTTGCAATCTCAAGAAAGGGTCGAAAAGCCTGCGCGAGGCGCGGATGAGTCTGCAAAAGCCACCCCGTATGCCTGGTGCCGAGGAATTGCGCAACCTGGGCCGCAAATTCCCGCCCGGCCATCTGCATGACAGTTGGCTGGATTTTCTTTACTGGGACGCGGAACTGGACGCCTGACCCCAGCCAGTTGGTGAGGGGGCCTGGTCAATCGATTTCCACCTCGTCGTCGTCATCGGCAGTCCTGAGACTGATTTCCCCGGCCATTTCGAGTGCACGGATTGCGCCGACCAGTTCGTTCATCGCCGCTTCGCCCTCTTTCGGCTTTACGCGACCGACCTCGCCGATTTCTTCTCGCAAGGTTTCGGCCATGCGTTTGGGGATATTGCCAAGAATGAACTCGGCCGTGGTGGCGAGGTCATCCTCCGCCGCCAGTGCATGAGCAAGCGCAATGATGAGACGGGGTTGTTCGATCTCCCGCACGGCCCTTGGAATGTCGGCCGGCGCGACGCGCGCGGAAATATGAGCGAAGGTGAAGATCGCCTTGCGCAGCTTTTGCGAGAATTCGGCATCATCTTCGTCCAGTCCGGTAAGCACCTGGTTCCGCGTATCGGCAGGTGAGATATTGAGAATGGCGCCCAACCGTTCTACCGGATCCTCATCAAAGGCGAGGTCAGGCCGGATCTGGAATTCGGCGGCAAGCGACAAGCCGATGCGATCGACGGTATCGGGCCTGACACTCCCGGTAAGGGTGATCGCATGGGTAATGCGGCGCGCATGTGCCCCGGGCAAGCGATGAAGCAGCTCGGCGGCCTTGGCCACGGGAAGTTTCGACAGGAGAATGGCGGAGACTTCCGTGCTCTCGCGAATGAGAATGGGCAGCAGTGCGTCGGCTTCCTGTGCCCGGATAAGCGCCCATGGATCACCGATCTGGCGCACTCCGGCCTCTTTGCGCAGGCGCGCCGCGGTTTGGGGTGATATGCGCCCGTCGAGTGCGGTGAGCGCCCCGGCCAAATCACCCGGAAAGATCAGCCCCATCCGGTCGAGCTCGTCTGCAAATTCGGTGATCACTGCGGCTAGCGTGTCGCGATCGACATAGCGCATGGCGCCGATTTGCTGTGTAAGAGCCAATTGCAGGTTGTCAGGCAGAGCGTCGATCGGAATGTCCGCGCCCTCCTGTATCAGGAAACGGACAATTATCGCGGCCTTTTGTCGTCGTGTCAGCGCGGTGACGCTCGACCCCATGTCCTGTGAATGTTGCGACGCGATACCAGGTCCATTTGCGGCCTTTGGTGGAGTGAGCGGCGTCAGATCTGTCGTCGGCATGGCACGGTCCGGTAAAATCGCTTCACGGACAGGCTACCGGTTGACCCGTTAACAAACGCTGAACTGAAACAGGCTGAGCGACACTCAAAGCCCAATTGCAATGTCATGTACCGGGGTGCCGGATCGTCGATTGCCGCGTCCTGTCAGCTTGTCGTCTGCGGAACGCAGCTTCCTGTTTCAGGGTTGTAGACCGAGCCTTCGGCACAGGTCATGGCCTTGTCATGATCGCGCGAACACATGGCCGACGCGAGGCCCGGCGCAAGAACTAGCGCGACGACGGCGAGTGTGAGTTTCTTTTGCATGCTGACTTCCTTTCCCACTGATGGCAAAAGGCTACCATGATGCACCCGTCCCCAAGATCACGAAACTGTGAGACGCGCAGCGGCTCTTCGCCTTTACAGGCGTAACGCCTCTCGGATTGCAGCCCAGCCTGTTTCTCGGGCAAAACACTCGGTTCTGCCTTGGAATGATGCAGATTGTACTGACGATGGTCCGCAGGTTGGACTCTAGGCGGGTTGATCGGAGAGAGGTCGGCGTCAATCCTTCTGGCTGTCAAACACCCGGGCAAAGATCGTGTCGACATACTTAGTGTGATAGCCAAGGTCGAACTTCTCGTTGATATCGGCCTCGGAAAGAGCGGCGCGCACCTCGTCGTCGGCGAGCAGTTCCTCGCGGAAATCCGCGCCCGTTTCCCAGACCTTCATCGCATTGCGTTGAACCAGGCGATAGGCGTCCTCGCGGCTCACGCCGGCTTGGGTGAGCGCAAGCAACACGCGCTGGCTCATCACCAGGCCCTTGAATTTGTCCATGTTTTCCCGCATCGTCTTGGGATAGACTACGAGCTTTTCGATCACGCCGGCCAGCCGGTTGAGCGCGAAATCGAGCGTTACGGTGGCGTCGGGCCCGATGCCGCGTTCGACCGAGGAATGCGAGATGTCGCGTTCATGCCAGAGCGCCACGTTCTCCATCGCCGGGATCACAGTCATGCGCACCAGCCGCGACAGCCCGGTGAGGTTCTCGGTCAGCACCGGGTTACGTTTGTGCGGCATGGCCGAACTGCCTTTCTGGCCCTTGGAAAAGAACTCCTCGGCCTCCAGAACCTCTGTACGCTGCATGTGTCGAATCTCGATGGCGATGTTCTCGATGCTGCTGGCGATCACGCCCAGCGTGGCAAAGAACATCGCGTGGCGATCGCGTGGAATGACCTGGGTCGAGATCGGTTCGGGCCGCAGACCCAGCTTGGCGCAGACATGCTCTTCGACCGCAGGGTCGATATTGGCGAAGGTGCCGACCGCGCCGGAAATCGCGCCGGTGGCGATTTCCCAACGGGCCTTTTCGAGCCGATTGCGATTGCGGTCCATCTCGGCATAGAACCGCGCGAAGGTCAGCCCCATCGTGGTGGGCTCGGCGTGGATGCCGTGGCTGCGCCCGATGCGTACCGTGTCCTTGTGCTCGTAGGCGCGTTGCTTCAGAGCGGCCAGCACCTTGTCGAGATCGACCAGCAGGATGTCGGCGGCGCGCACCAGCTGGATGTTGAGCGTGGTGTCGAGCACGTCGGAACTGGTCATGCCCTGATGAACAAAGCGGGCCGCGTCATTGCCGATGATCTCGGCAAGGTGGGTAAGGAAGGCGATCACGTCATGTTTGGTGACGGCCTCGATCTCGTCGATGCGGGCGACGTCGAATTCGACGTCCTTCGCTTTCCACACCGCCTCGGCGTTCTCGCGCGGGATCACGCCCAGATCAGCCTGCGCTTCGCAGGCATGGGCCTCGATCTCGTACCAGATGCGGAACTTGGTGGCGGGCTCCCAGATGGAGGTCATCTCGGGGCGGGCATAGCGGGGGATCATCGACAGTTGTCTCGCGGTTGGGTCATTTGCCGCGGTGATAGACCGGAGACGACGCGATCACAAGGCACGGTTGGCCGGGATGGCGCAATACGCTGTGCCGCCGCCGATCCCATGCCTTAACCACCAAGGCGCAGATGACCGAGTGGAGGTCCGTTACCACCAATGTAATGTCGCACGCCTCAGGTGGTGGGCGGGTCGAACTCAGCCTTGTTCAGGCAGTAGGCGGGCGCGTTTTCAAGATGAGTGCAGCGCGCCTGAAGATTTGCGCAGCCAACCTGATCGGTGCAGGCCGAACAGCGCAGGATCATCGCTTGGAAATCAAGCGCTCCCTGATCCGGGTTGCGCAGGATCGGGTTGGTGACATCCGCCCCCAGACGTGCGGCCATGCCGTGCACGAGGTCGGCGCTTTGCGAAATTCTGGAAAAGAATCCCATGTGTTCCTCCGAACTGATGGGCCGGCATTTGAACGACAAGGCCGGCCCCGGTGTCCCAGCATGTCCGCTGCGCGTCGGCTGCGCCTTGATCTGCGTCAAGCCAGCCGTCGAGGGGCCGAATTAAGCAGGCTCGCGGGGTGGCCGGGTCGATCCGGCCGCAACTGTCACGCCGAATCGGTCAGGGTGGTGACAATTTCCGAGCTGCGTTCCAGAGTGCGGTGCACCGGACATTTGTCTGCGATCTCGAGAAGCCGCTGGCGCTGCTCCTCGCTCAAATCTCCGGTGAGGGTGATTTCGCGACGAAAAGAGTCGATCTTTTCGGATTTCTCGGCCGAGCCTGCGTCCTGAGCATGCACCTTGTCGTGGCAAACATCCACCTGCACATGGTCGAGCGGCCAGCCCTTGCGGCGGGCATACATGCGGATCGTCATAGAGGTGCAGGCCCCAAGACCCGAGGCAAGAAACCCGTAGGGAGACATGCCGCGATTGGTGCCGCCATATGATTCTGGTTCGTCGGCCAGCACGTGATGGCGCGGGCCCGAGGTGATGTCTTGCAAGAAACCCTCGGGTTCGGATTCCGAGACGCGTGTCACGCCTTCGGGCGCGCCTGGAGGCGGGGCGGGGTGTTTGATTTCCAGGTAGCGCGTGGCCCAGGCGGCGATGACGCCGGCAGCATATTCTGCATCAGAGGCGTCCGAGATCAGGTGATCGGCATCGTCGAGCGTCACGAAACTCTTGGGATGCTTGGCCGCTTTGAAGATGTCGGCGGCATTGTCGATGCCGACCACGGTGTCGCGCGGTGCATGCAGGATGAGAAGCGCGCGTTTTAGGTTTTCGACCGCATGGGCGAGGTTGCGCGACGAGATGTCCTCGATGAAGTCGCGGCTGATGATGAAGGGTCGCCCTCCGAGGTCGACCTCAGCCTCGCCCTCGCGGCAAATCGTGTCTATCCTGTCAGAGAAATGATGCGTGACATGTGCGGGATCAAATGGCGCGCCGATGGTTGCGACGGCACGCGCCGACTGGATGTCGCCCGCCGCCGCCAGCATTGCCGCCCCGCCCAGCGAATGGCCGATGAGCAGGTCAGGGGCCATGTCGTTTTCCGACAGCCATGTAGCGGCTGCCTTGAGATCGGAAAGATTGGTGGCGAAGGAGGTGTTGGCAAACTCGCCCTCGGAATGGCCCAGACCGGTGAAATCGAAGCGAAGCACCGCAATGCCCGCCGCGTTGAGGCGCTGCGCGATGCGCCGCGCGGCGGGGATGTCCTTGGAGCAGGTAAAGCAATGCGCAAAGAGCGCGGTGGCCAGGTGCGGCCCCGATGGCCGGTCGAGCCGTGCGGCAAGGTCATGCCCATCGTGACCGGTGAAGGTGATCTTCTCGCTGGGCATGAGGTGGTCCTTTCGCGACTGGTTGATCGATTGGTGCAAGGGTGGGTGAGGGTTCGGCGCGGTGCAAGCCATGTTTCATGCAGATGACGTTGCTGTGAGCAAAGGTGTCTGCGACAGGAACGGGTCTGGTATAGTGATATGAACGGGCGTTCCGGGGCTTGGCGTCGATCTTGGAACGGGCTACTCACGGCGCATGATCCTGCAACGTACCATTCCCTATGACGTGAACGCTCCGCGCCCCCTGCCTGGGATTGCGCCGCTCGAACCGCGTGGCTGGCTTCGGGTGGACGAGGCTTTTGCCGAACAGATGGCTGAGCGTGAACGGCTGATTTCCGGACACCGTGCGGCGGTGATCGCGCTCGATGAAAGCGCACGGTCCGCGGCTGAAGACCTGCTTGACCTGGTGCTGGCGCAGGTCCTGGGCACCGGGCAGTACCAGCGCGCGGGTGATGCGGTGATACGCCCCGACGGCAGGCAGGTCAGGATCGACCGGGGCGATCCGATGGCCACGCTGGGACGACTGGTGCAGGAGGATTTCTGCATTCTCGACAAGCGCGGCGAAGAACATGTGCTGCTGGGCGCGGTGCTGTGTTTTCCGGCCAGCTGGTCGCTGGATGAGAAATTTCGGCGCCCGCTGGTGGGAATTCACATTCCTGTCGAGAGCTATGACGACAATATCGCGCGGCGGGTACAGCGATTGTTTGACGGAGTGCGCCCTGAGCGTCCGCTATGGCGGTTCAACGTGCTTTGGTATGATGATCCGGCCCTGCATCAGCCCCGACGTGAGGGCGAAAGGCGCGACAGGGTAGATCCGGCGCATGCGCGCTACCTTCGCTCCGAGATGCAGACCATCCGCCGCCTGCCGAAAAGCCGCTCGGTGGTGTTCGGCATTCATACATACGTCCTGGCGCGAACGGATGTGCCGGGGATTTAAGCGCGCCTGCTGGGCCTTCCTCCTGGACAGATGCTCTCCTTTCGCGCGTTTCCAGAAGCACAGCTCCGCAGCATGGTTGCCCCGCGCTCGTTGACGCCATGCGATTGTGTGGTTGGCTGGATGCTGCACTGTGTATCGGGCAACGAACACTAACGGTCGATTTGCGCACCCATGATCGAGAGCGTTTCCTGATAGACCGAGGCCGCATTCCATTCCTTCAGCACGGCATAGTTGTGGGTGCCCTTGTGATAGGGCTGGCCCGGTTTCCAACCCTTGGCGCGCAGGTAGTTGGCGGTCGAGGCCAGCGCGTCCACCTGGTTGTAGAAATCGATCCGCCCATCGCCGTTGCCGTCCACCCCGTATTCGAGCGCGTTGCCCGGTAGGAACTGGGTGTGGCCCAGTTCACCATGCTTGGCGCCCTTGGTGGCGGGGGTGATCGACCCGGTGTCGACCATCCTGAGCGCCCCTATGGCATGAGGGCGGAAGAAATCCGAGCGGCGGCAGTCGTAGGCCAGCGTGACGATGGCCGGGACCACGTTTGAATCGCCCATGAAGCTGCCAAAGGCTGTTTCCATTCCATGAATTGCTATCAGTATCCCCGCCGGCACGCCGTAAATCCGTTCGAGCGACTGGTAAAATGCGGGATTGCGTGACTTTTTGTTGCGGCCCTGCGCGATAATGGTGCTGGCGCCACGTATCTGCATGAATTTCTCGAGACTGTAGCGAAAGCTTTTCTGATTGCGGTCGGCTGCGATTGTCGCACCGGCATAACGGGTCTTGGCCAGCGCCAGAAGTCCCGCAGGGCCGACACCCGCGCGTTCGGCATCGCTTGCGAATCCTGATTTCCACTGCTCGAAACCGCTTGCCGTGTTGCCGCACTCGACAGCGAGAGCCGTCCCGCCAAGAACAAGAACGACACCGGACAGGGCGGTGGCCTTCAAGGCCGCAGGCAGACGCATGGATATCTCCGGAAACTGTCCCATTCCGCTTCGAGATTAGCCGGTAGCAAGCTGGCCCGCAAAGGAAAAGCGTTCGCCCAGCGCTACTTGACCTTGGGATGGGGTTACGTGCAGCCTGAGGCAAGGATCAATGGAGGAGAGTGGCATGGGCCATATCGGCAAGGACGTGGTGCTGGATGAACCTGCGCTGGTGCACGCTTCGGCGCAGCTTTACGGCAAGGTCCATATCGGGCCTGGCGCGTCAATCTGGCCCAATGTCGTGACCCGGGCCGAAATGCACGAGATCCGTATCGGAGCGCGCAGCAATGTCCAGGATTTCGTGATGATCCATGTGGGCGCGTTCACGCCGACCATCGTGGGCGAGGATTGCTCGATCACGCATCATGTCACGCTGCACGGTTGTGAAATTGGCGACCGTTGCCTTATCGGAATCAGTGCCACGATCATGGACGGGGCAAGGATCGGGGCCAATTCGATCGTGGCGGGTCATTCGATCGTAACCGAGAATGCGGACTTTCCGGCAAACTCGGTCATTGCCGGGGTGCCGGCCAAACAGATCGCAACGCGGGATTGTGGGGCAAAGAACATCGGAAACGCAAGGTTTTACGAGATGAATGCCCGAAACTATGCGCAGGGGCGCGACCGGCTGAGCGAAGATCAAATGGCGCAGCTTGCGTCGATGTTCGGCAGTTGAGCGTGCGGGATCGGGAGATCCCGCGCGCTCGAGCGCGACGTGGCGTCAGACGAAAGCAGACAGAAGCTGAGCGCCCAGCTGGGTTTGCGAGGTTCCCATGATGAACCCGGTCAGCGCCGCCATGCGACCGCTGAATTCAAAGCTCTCGCGACCGAGGATCGTATAGGTCAGAACAGCGGCGCCCAGCGGCAGCGAAAACGCGATGACCGATGCGTTCATCGAGTGGATCGCGGCACGATGCACAAGGGGTTTTGCCTGTTGCGGTTGTGGCAACTCATCCTCGGGCGGATAGAGCGCCATCCTTAGCCGTGCGTTTTCCAGCCAGACCTTGTCGCGTCGCGGCGCCGTCCTGGGCCGATTGGGCCTTGTGCGTGACCTGGCGCGATCCGCGTTGATCGCCGGATGGGTCGGGCGGATACGCGGGGGCTCGGGTTCTGCCTTGGGCGTTTCCACTGTGTTCAAGCTGGCTGCGCCATAGGAGGAGCCAGCCGCACGGTTGCTTCGCTCGGCGTCATAGCGCCGTGCGAGATCATCGAGAACATCATCGGGCATGATGTCCGTGACGGGGCTTACATGCGCTTTCCTGGGCTTTTCTTCCTCGCTGGACGGGTTGGACGAGGAAGCGGCTGTGATCTCGGGGCCGATCTCGGGCTCCGCCCAGACATGCGCCTCGTCGGTTTCGTCTTGCAGCACTTGCCAGATGTGATCGATGACTGCGTCGTAGAGATCCTCTGAAAAGGCCTCGACCAGCTCGATCCGCAGGAACCGATCCGGGGGGTGGTGGCTTTCGACCCGCTCGACCAACCCGTCGAACACAAAGTTGCGCCGTTCGAAAAGGGGGCCGTCGCTGGGCATGTCCTCACGCGTGCCAACGGCCATCACGAGACATTCTGCATAGGGGCGAAGCGCCTCGACATGCTTGAATTCCTTCGTGAAATCGCAGAAGGCGAGGCAGATGCGCAGCCCCGAAAGGTCAAGGAAGATGAAGTCGTCATACTGTGACGACACCCGCACATCGAGCGCAGGGTTGCTTCGCAATGCCTCTTCCAACTCGGCTGCGAGAACCGTGAAGTCGAGGTTTGACGGGGTGGCGTAGCAAAGCGCCGCAATCGTACTGTTGGCTCTGCTCGTCATGGTGGAATCCTCCGGCCATCAGTTCGTTCTAAATTGAGCAGGAAATTAAGGACGTATTTTGTGCGAATTGTGGATTTTTGCGAGACAATAAGGGCAATATTGTCTTAATTGCCGGGCCATTTCCGCAGATGGCTGCGGATTGTCCAAGCAAATCGGCATGTTTCAGGCCGTCCCACGTGCCGCTGACGTGCGTTTTCACGGAGCTGTCGGCCCATATTCGAGCTTGAGGCCATGCGGAAAGCCTTGCGCCATTCGGGCGGCGCATGGGTTTCGCGACGCCCGCGTGCCGTGATTTTGCCACATTTTGCCACAATCGGCCACAAAGCGTTAACGCGGCGCATCGGCCGGATTCGGGGGGGTGACATCCGGCTGCCGC
>NZ_JAWLDS010000033.1:0-31999 GCF_041686535.1 Aquicoccus sp.
GTTGCCTGACCATCGGCGGATAGGGATAGGGCCCGCGCACCCGCATCTCGCGTGCCTCCCGGCGTATGTCATAATCCAGGACCGGTTCGACAGGCACCGAGTCGCCGAAATCACGAAACGCCGCGCGGTCCTCGAATGCAGGAACCTGCACCCCGCCAATCGCGATCACCTCGTCTCCCTCGCGCAGCTCCTGCTGCATTTCGCCTGGCATGTCATGGAAGCTGCCGACAGTCAGCGGCTCGGAGACCTGCCCCTGCCATAGAACCACCCCCGCAAAGACGAGAATCGACAGGATGAAGTTGAAAATCGGTCCCGCCGCGACCGTCGCCGAACGCGCCCAGAGCGGCGCGCCGTGCATCGAATGGCGCGCCTCCTCGTCCGAGAGGCCATAAACCACATCTTCATCCTTGGCGGATGCGGCATTCGAATCTCCGAGGAACTTGACATATCCGCCGAACGGAAGCGCCGCGATCTGCCATTTCGTGCCGTGCTGGTCATGACGCGACCAAAGCACCGGCCCGAATCCGAGCGAGAACACCTCGGCCTTGATGCCCGACCAGCGCCCGACGATGTAATGGCCATATTCATGCACCGCCACGATCACCGAGAGCGCCACCACAAAGGCGATCACGGTCATGACAAAACCGCCAAATTGCGGAATCAGGGAAATATCCAAAACGTTGTCCTGCCTGTCTTTTCGTTATCTTCGTAATCCACGTGGCCTAACGACAATTCCCTCAGGTCACCCGTTCGCGCATTTCTTCCTCCGCAAGCCTACGGGCCATGTGGTCTGCCGCACGAATGTTATCAAGGCTCATCCGGGCATCAATAAGGCCCTCGTTTGACCCTATCCGGTCCAGGACCGTTTCGACGACGCCCGCCATGCCGGTAAAGCCGATCCGCCCCGAGATGAACCCGTCCAGCGCCGCCTCCTTGGCGGCATTGAACACCGCCCCCGAAAGTCCGCCGCGCGCCATCACCTCGCGCGCGAGCCGGAGCGCGGGATAGCGCGCCTCGTCCGGATGACGGAAGTTCAACTGGCCGATCGCCGCCAGATCGAGTCGGCCCACCGGCAACGCCTCGCGCGCGGGCCAGTTCAGCGCATAGCCGATCGCATGGCGCATGTCCGATACGCCCAGATGCGCCATGACCGCCCCGTCGCGAAACCCGACCAGCGCATGGACCAGCGATTCAGGGTGCACCAACACCTCTATCCGCTCCGGGTCAATTCCGAAAAACTCATGCGTTTCGATTATTTCCAGTGCCTTGTTGAACATGGACGCACTGTCGATGGTGATCCGCTGGCCCATCGCCCAGTTGGGATGCCGGCTGGCCTCTTCCACCGTGGCGCGCTCCAGATCGGCCAGCGGCCAGTCACGGAACGCCCCGCCCGACGCGGTGATGATGATACGTTCCACCGCGGCCATATCCTCGCCCGCCAACGCCTGAAAGATCGCCGAATGCTCGCTGTCGACCGGCAGAACCGTCGCGCCCTGCGCCCGCGCCGTCTGCATGAGCAACGGCCCCGCCGTCACCAGCGATTCCTTGTTGGCCAGCGCCAGCGTGCCGCCCTGCTCCAGCGCCTTGAGCCCCGGGGCCAGGCCCGCCGCGCCCACGATGGCGCTCATGACCCAATCGGTCGGACGCGCGGCAGCCTCGATCAGTGCGCTCTCGCCCGCGGCGGCCTCGACTCCGCTGCCCGCCAGCGCCGCACGCAGATCGTCCAGGAGATCGTCCTGCGCCGTCACAGCGAGATCGGCGCCCAGCCGGATCGCGTCCTGCGCCAGACGCGCGATGTTGCGCCCTCCGGTCAGCGCCACCACGTCATGCGCCTCCGGCGACCGCGCGATCAGGTCGATCGTCGATTGCCCGATCGACCCCGTCGACCCGAAGATAGACACCCGTTTCATGCCACCCCGGCAAGTATCATGCTCAGCGCAACCGCCAGCGCCGCGCCCATCATCGCGTCGAACCGGTCCATGGCCCCGCCATGACCTGGTATGAGGTTGGAACTGTCCTTGACCTTCATCCGCCGCTTGAGCGCGCTTTCCGCCGCATCCCCCATCTGCGAGGCGAACGAAAGCCCCACCCCGGCAGCGATCAGCCATACCGGCAGGCCGAACTGAAACTGCATCCATGCACTCAGGGCCGCCGCCGCGATCCATCCCGCGACCGTGCCTGCCCAGGTTTTCTTGGGGCTGACACGGGGCCAGAACTTCGGCCCCCCGATGATCCGGCCCGCGAAATAGCCCGCCACATCCGTGACCACCACCACCGCGACGAGCCACAATGTCCAGATCAGCCCTGCGTCGTTGCGCAACATCACCAGGCCATAGGCACCCAGGAAGATTGCCGCGCCATATCCCGCGGTCAGAACCGGATGTGCTCCTGTCCGGCCCACCAGGACGACGAGCAAGATCCCAAGGATGATCGCCGCCACGCCGCCGGGGACGTAAAGTGCGATCGCCAGCGCGACAGCCGCCAGCGCGCCCTCCTGCACAGCTGCGCGCCGATGGCGCGGGCGAATCATCCGCACCAGCTCCCATGTCATCAGCCCGGCAATGGCCACGGCGAGCGCCTCGAAGACCGCGCCCCCCAGCCAGATCGCCACCGCCCCCACCGCGACCATGGCCACGCCCGAAAGCAACCGGGGCAGAAGATCCCCCCATTGCGCGGGGCCTGGCGTCGGTTTGGGCGCACCGCTCATGCCTTCACACCGCCGAAGCGCCGGTCGCGCGCACCATAGCTGCGCACCAGCCCGGCAAAGATATCCGGCGAGAAATCGGGCCACAGCGTATCGATGAATTCGTATTCGGCATAGGCTGACTGCCACAGCAGGAAATTCGATATCCGCGCCTCTCCACTCGTTCGGATCACGAGGTCGGGATCGGGCAAGACAAAGGTATCCAGATATTTCGGCAGGGTTTCTTCATCCACGCTCGCCGGGTCGAGCCGGCCGTCCGCCACATCCTGGGCCAGCCGCTTGGTGGCGCGCGCCACCTCGTCGCGGCCACCGTAATTGAGCGCGATGGTCAGATGCACGCGGGCGTTTCCGGCCGTCATCTCTTCGAGTTCATCCATCAGCCGGATCAGCTTGTCATCGAGCCGCACCCGGTCGCCGATGAACCGCACCCGCACGCCTTCGTCGCGCAATGCGCGCGCCTCCTTCGTGATATAGCGCCGAAACAGGCTCATCAGCCCGGCCACCTCGACCTGCGTGCGCTTCCAGTTCTCGGTCGAAAAGGCAAAGATCGTCAGGTATTCGACCCCGAGATCGGGACAGGCCTCGACAATCTCGCGCACCCGCTTGGCCCCGGCATGGTGGCCGAAGAGGCGCGGCCGCCCGCGCGCCTGCGCCCAACGCCCGTTGCCATCCATGATGATCGCCACATGGCGCGGGCCGCGCCGCCCGGTCTCGTCCGTGCCCTGATCCTTGGGGGACATCGCCCACTCCTCCCGCAGTGCGGTCCGGCGACAGGTCACGTCAGACCTGCATGATTTCGCCCTGCTTGTTCTCGAGCGCCTCGTCCACCGCCTTGATGAAGCGGTCAGTCATCTCCTGGACCTCGGTTTCCCAGAATTTCTGGTCATCCTCGCTCAATTGCCCGTCCGACTTGGCCTTCTTGATCTGGTCCATCCCGTCACGGCGCACGTTGCGAATGGCCACGCGCGCATGTTCGGCATACTGCGCCGCCACCCGCGTGAGGTCACGCCGCCGCTCCTCGTTGAGTTCCGGGATCGGCAGCATGACGATCGTGCCATTGGTCTGCGGGTTGATCCCCAGCCCCGAGTTCATGATCGCCTTTTCCACTGCCCGTACCAGCGACTTGTCCCAGACATTGATCGTCACCATGCGCGGCTCGGGCACGTTCACGGTGCCGACCTGGTTGATCGGCGTCTGCTGACCATAGGCTTCGACCGTCACCGGCTCGAGCATCGAGGCGCTGGCCCGGCCCGTGCGCAGGCTCGCAAACTCGGTGCGCAGCGATGACATCGCCCCCTGCATCCGTCGTTCCAGATCGTCAGTGTCCAGAATGAATTCTTCGTCGGCCATCTGCTCTTCACTCCCCTCGCGGGCAATTTCGGTTCTGCGTGCTATATCCCCTGTGGGCGGGCTTTGTATAGACCAACCCGCACGACGCTCCAACCTTGCCGGCGCTCAGCCGCCGACCGTGGTAAAGGTGCCCTGCCCCGCCAGGATTCCGCTGAATCCGCCCGGCTCGTCGAGCGAAAAGACGATGATCGGCAGGTTGTTGTCCCGCGCCAGCGCAATCGCGCTCGCGTCCATCACCTTGAGATTGCGTGTCAGCACCTCGTCGAACGACACCTTGTCGTAACGTATGGCGTCGCGATGTTCGCGCGGGTCCTTGTCATAGACACCGTCCACCCCGTTCTTGCCCATGATGATCGCCTCGCAGGCCATTTCGTTGGCGCGCAAGGCCGCGGCGGTGTCGGTGGTGAAATAGGGGTTGCCGGTGCCCGCGGCGAAAATGCAGACCCGTTTCTTCTCGAGGTGGCGCACCGCGCGGCGGCGAATGTAAGGCTCGGCCACCTCGTCCATGCGGATCGCGGTGATCACCCGGCAAAAGGCGCCCTGCGCCTCAAGTGCCGATTGCATCGCCAGCGCGTTCATCACCGTGGCCAGCATCCCCATGTAGTCGGCGGTGGTGCGCTCCATCCCCTGCGCGCTGCCTTGCAGGCCGCGAAAGATGTTGCCGCCGCCAATCACCATGCAGATCTCGACCCCCATGTCATGCACCGCTTTGACCTCCTGGGCGATTCGGCTCACGGTCGGCGGGTGCAGCCCATAGCCCTGATCCCCCATCAGCGCCTCGCCCGAGATCTTGAGCAAGACACGGTTGAAGCGGGGTTGCGGCGTATCGGCCTTGTCCATGGGGTCTCCTTCGGGGCAATCCTCGTCTCGCGCGCAAAATACGGGTTTCCGCCGGTGTTGCAATCGGTGAACGCCCTCCGCTATTCATTTCGATCCATCAGCAAGGAAAAGCCCCCATGACTGCGTGCAAGAGCCCATTGCTGCCTGCCACAGAGGACGTGCTTGCCGACATTCCCCCCGACCGCCCGGTTCTCATCGCCGGCCCCACGGCCAGCGGCAAATCCGCGCTTGCGCTCGCCATCGCCGAGGCGCAGGGCGGCACCATCATCAATGCCGACGCGCTTCAGGTCTTCGCCAACTGGCGGGTGCTGACCGCGCGACCCTCCGATGACGACCTCGCCCGGGCCCCGCACGCGCTCTATGGCCATGTGCCGGGCGATGCCGACTATTCCGTCGGCCACTGGCTGCGCGACGTTGCGCCCCTGCTTGAAACCGCCCGACCGATCATCGTGGGCGGCACCGGTCTCTATTTTGCCGCGCTGACCGAGGGCCTGGCCGAGATACCCGCCACGCCCTCCGCGATCCGCGCCGAGGCCGACGACCGCATGACGCGCGAGGGCCGCGAGGCGCTGCTGGCAGAGCTCGATTCCGCGACCGCCGCGCGCATCGACACGCGCAACCCGATGCGGGTGCAGCGCGCGTGGGAGGTCCAGCGCAGCACCGGCCACGGCCTGGCGGCATGGCAGGACGACACGCCGCCGCCGCTCCTTCCACTCACACGCGCCACCGCCCTTTTGATCGACGCGCCCAAGGATTGGCTCACCCCACGGATCGAGACCCGGTTCGACCTAATGCTCGATGAGGGCGCGCTGGACGAGGCCCGCGCGAACCTTGCGGCATGGGACGCCACGCGCCCGTCGTCGCGCGCCATCGGCGCGGCCGAGCTGATCGCCCACCTGCGCGCAGAACTGACACTCGACGACGCCCGCGCCGCCGCCATCATCGCCACCCGCCAGTATGCCAAGCGCCAGCGCACATGGTTCCGCACCCGGATGCGCAGCTGGCGGCAGGTTCCCGCCGCCTGAGGCCACCGCGACACCGGCCCCGTGGAACAATCTCGCACAAGCGGTTACGCCTTGGGGTCATGCGTCACCCATTCATCACACACCCATCCCGAAAGACCTCGCGATGACACAGGACACGCCCCGCATCGACACGCTCGCCAGCCTCTCGGGCAAGGCACCGTGGCGGCTTGGGCTTCAGCACTTCCGCGACGACCACCTGCTGATCTGGATCACCCGCGGACAGGGCCGCGCCATTGTCGCGGGGCAGCGCAAGGGGATGGGCATAAACAACATGCTGTTCATTCCTGCTGGCACGCTCTTTTCCGTCGATCCGGGGCCGCAAGGTTTCGGCCTTGCCATGGTGGTGCCGCCCGATTCCGGCGTGCCACTGCCCGAGCGCAACCACCACCTGCGCCTGCGCGATGTGCACGCGCAGCAGGAACTGACCGCGCTGGTCGAGGCGATGCAGCGCGAACAATCCGGCGGGGGCGATCTCCATGCCGCGGCGCTTCGCGCCCATGCGACGCTCATAACCATCTGGCTCAAACGCGCGCTCGTCGACGCGCCCGAATCCGCCGCGGCCAGCGCCGAGGCCCGCATCGCCGCCGCCTTCACCGATCTCGTGGTCCGCGACTTCCGCAGCGGGAAACCCATGGCCGCCTATGCCGAGAAGCTGGATATCACGCCCACGCACCTGACCCGCTGCCTCAACACCACTGCCGGGATGAGCGCCGCCGCCATCCTCACCGAATGCAGCCTGCACGCCGCCAGAAGCCTGCTGTGCGACACCGACCACCCCGTCGGCCGCATTTCCGAACACCTGGGCTTTGGCAGCCCGGCTTATTTCACCCGCTTCGTGCAACAGCATACCGGCAAGACCCCGTCCGGCCTGCGCGACGCAGGGAGCAGCGTCGCACGCAAGGTTTCGCAACCCTGACCCGGCCCCCGGCCGCAACGCTCCCGTCCCCTTGCCGCACGCGCCGCAAGGGGGCATTGCACGACGCGGCCATCGCATTGCCAACACGGAAAATTCCACGCTCACAACACCCTGCCCTGCCGGGTGATGTCGCTTTTTTGATAGTCGGATGTCGCATTTTTACAGGAAATGGCGATCACAGCGATTGACGCCGGGGGCTGAAACATGCGCAAATAGTCGAGGCAAAAATGGGGGAATGCCGCAGCTGTTTCTTTATGCATTGCGAACATGCCTTCCAGGAAGACCGACAACGAACGTCATAGGGAGAACAAGATGACCCAGACCATAAACGGAAAACCCGTTCACAAGACCGCATGGACGTATGTCAAGGACTTCAAGGCGGGCAAGCTCGACCGCCGCGAATTCCTGGCCCGCACCACCGCGCTTGGCGTGACCGCGACGGCGGCCTACACGATGGGCGGCCTTGCCCAACCCGCGCGCGCACAGGCCGATATCCAGCAAGGCGGCACGCTGCGCATCCTGCAATCCATCAAGGGCATGAAGGATCCCCGCGCCTATGACTGGTCCGAGATCGGCAACCAGTCGCGCGGCTTTCTGGAATATCTGGTCGAATATAACGCCGACGGGACGTTCCGTCCGATGCTTCTCGAAAGCTGGGAAGTCAACGAGGACGCTACCGAATACACCCTCAAGGTCCGCCAGGGCGTCAAATGGAACAACGGCGACGATTTCACCGCCGAGGACGTGGCCCGCAACATTACCGGCTGGTGCGACAAGTCGGTCGAGGCCAACTCGATGGCCAGCCGCATGGGCGGACTGATCGACGAAGAGACCGGCACGGCCCGCGACGGTGCGATCGAGGTGCGTGATGAACACACGGTCGTTCTCAACCTTTCGTCGCCCGATGTGTCGGTGATCGCCAACATGTCCGACTACCCGGCCGCGATCACCCATTCGAGCTATGATGGCGGCGACCCGTTCGACAACGGTATCGGCACTGGCCCGTACGTCCCGGTCGACCTGGAAGTGGGCGTCAAATGCGTTCTCGAACGCAACACCGAACACGAATGGTGGGGCACAGAGGTCTATGGCGGACCTTACGTGGACCGGATCGAGTTCATCGACTACGGCACCGACCCTTCGGCATTCGTCGCCGCGGCCGAAGCCGACGAGGTGGACCTGTTCTATGAAACCGTCGGTGAATTCATCGACGTAATGGACGCGATCGGCTGGGAAAAGACCGAGACCGTGACAGCGGCCACGCTGGTGTTCCGCGGCAACCAGGAGGCCGAGGTCGACGGTGTCAAACCCTATGCCGACAAGCGCGTGCGCCAGGCGCTGGCGATGGCGGTCGACAATTCCTTCCTTCTGGAACTGGGCTATTCCAACCGCGGCGAGGTGGCGGCCAACCACCATGTCTGCCCGATCCATCCGGCCTATGCCGATATCGGCATGCCAGAGCATGACCCGGCCCGCGCCAAGGAACTGATGGAAGAGGCCGGCATGGCGGATTTCGAGCACGAGCTGATCACCGTCGATGACGACTGGCAGCGCAATACCGGCGACGCGCTCGCCGCACAGCTGCGCGATGCGGGTATCAAGGTCGAGCGCACGGTGCTGCCGGGCAACACGTTCTGGAACAAGTGGACAGAGTATCCGTTCAGCGCGACCCAGTGGAACCACCGTCCGCTCGATGTCCAGATCCTGACCCTGGCCTATCGCTCGGGCGAAGCCTGGAACGAGGCGGCCTATTCCAGCGACGAGTTCGATCAGCTCATCAACGAGGCCAACGCCATCGCCGATGCCGATGAGCGCCGCGTCGTGATCGAGAAGATCGAGCGCCTGCTGCGCGAGGATGGCGTCATCATCCAGCCCTATTGGCGGTCGCTTTTCAACCACCACAACGGCAAGCTGGTGAATTCCGCCAAACACCCGTCGCACGAGATCCATCTCTACAAGATCGGCTTCGCGGCCTGATCGCACGGCGACAACAAAGACAGGCGGGCGCAACCGATGCGCCCGCCTCATAAAGCCGGATCAGAACCGGCACAGGGGCGAACGACCCCGAAAACAACTGGGAGATACCGATGGGGCTTTTCATTCTCCGGCGGGTCATGACGATGCTGCTGACGGCGATCTGTCTGACTTTTGTCGTCTTTTTCCTGACAAACCTTTATCCCAATCTCGAAAAGCTGGCCAAAACCGAAGGCAACATGCGCATGACCGATGCGCAGGTCGAAAGCTGGCTTACCGAAAACGGATATCTGCAACCCTTGCCACTGAAATATGCGCAGTGGATCGGCGTCATGCCCGGGGCCCGCACCCTGAACGATGACGGCCAGGAGGTCGGGCGCTGTATCCCGCCCGGCGTCGATCCCGCCGAAGCTCCACGCTTTTGTGGTGTCCTCCAGGGCTACTGGGGCTTTTCGACCGTGTTCAAGGATCCGGTGAGCGAAATCATATCGACCCGTCTCGGGCTTACGGCCAAGCTCATGTTCTGGGTCATGCTGCTGATGGTGCCCTCGGCGCTGTTGATCGGTGTCCTGGCGGGAATGCGCGAAGGCTCGCGTACCGACCGCACGCTCTCCACCTTCGCGATCTCCACCACGGCAACCCCTGAATACGTCTCCGGCGTGATCTTCATCGCCATGCTGGCCTCGTCGCGCTATGGGCTCGGGCCCCTGCTGAACGAATGGGGCCTGATCGCAGGCAACGCCCCCTTCAAGGGCACCGCCACCGGCGCCATGGAAGACGCCACCTTCGAGAATTTCTTCCTGCCCGTTCTGACCATCGCGCTTTACGGCATGGGATACATCGCCCGCATGACCCGCGCCTCGATGGCCGAGGTCATGACCGCGCAATATATCCGAACGGCCCGGCTCAAGGGGGTGAAGTTCCGCAACATCGTGATGAAGCACGCGCTCAGGAACGCGCTCATCGCACCCTTCACCGTCATCATGCTGCAGGTGCCATGGCTCCTGAATGGCGTGGTCATTGTCGAAACCCTGTTCAACTACAAGGGCTTCGGCTGGACGCTGGTGCAAGCCGCCAGCAATAACGACATCGAACTGCTGCTGGCGGTTTCGGTCGTCTCGGTGTTCGTGGTTCTGGTCACACAGCTGATTTCGGATATCGGCTACGTGTTCCTCAATCCACGCATCCGCATGTCATAACGAAGGAGAGCCGAGACATGGAACCGCTTACCTGGTTTGGCGCCTATGGCAGCTCTTTCGCTCCGCTGCTCTTGGTGCTCGTGACCCTCGCCATCACCTGCGGCCTCTGCGCCGCGCTGCTGGCCTTCATCGACAACACCCCACGGGCGAGTTTCTCGCTCTTCAACGGCATCGCCGTGCTGCTTCTGCTGCTGGTGGGTTTCACCTATGTTTTGAACGGCCTGACAGGGACCGAAGGGGGCGCCATGCCACTCTCGACCCTGGGCTGGATGCTCGGCGCCCTGGCCGGGCTCGCAATCTTCGCCGCGATGCTGGCGTGGTTTCTTGACAGCTTCTTCGACAACCCGGCCGCCTTCATGGGCATCCTGTTCAAATGGGCCATCTACGGTATCGCCGCGGTTGCGGTGCTCTGGCTCGCCGTCACGCTGCTGTGGCAGGGGGCCGCGCACAAGGAGTGGCTTGCCACATTCGATGCCGCCGACATGCCTTCCGCCGAGGAAATCGCCCAACATGACCGCATCTCGCGGCTGCAAAGCCTCGGCATACTGGCCAACGTGATCATGCGCTTCACCCCGGTCTGGATTGCCCTCGTAGTGCTCTATGGCGTGTCCATCCGCTACAAGCGGCGGCTTGGCCTTTATGGCAAGCTTTTCGATAGCGTGATCGGGATGATCGGTTTCGGCCTCGTCATGTTCTGGGTCTTCACCGCGTTCTTCGTCGGCGTGTTCGACATGATCGCGACCCATGCCTCGCTCGACCAGGCGACAGGCATGAAGAACAAGATTCCGGGCACGCCGCTGATGGGCGCCACCCCCGAAGAATTCCCGGTCTATCTGCTGGGCGGCGACAATCTTGCGCGCGACATCTTCTCGCGCATGGTCTATGGCAGCACCATCGTGATCCAGATCGCCCCGCTGGCGACGCTCTTCGCCTTCATGGTGGGAATCACGCTGGGGCTTCCGGCCGGATACTACAGTGGCAAGCTCGACACCGCGCTTTCCTTCCTCGCCAACCTGATCCTTGCCTTCCCGGTGATCCTGCTCTTCTATCTGCTCGTGACCCCCGAAATCGTTGAGACGGGCCTGCCGCAATACATGGCCACCGTGCTCTTTCTCTTTCCGCTGGTGTTCATGGGGGTGCTGATCCAGTCGCGATTCCGCACCCAACCACAGAAGAACATCTTCTGGATGGCGGTGATCCTGATCCCGCTCTTCCTGTTCTACGCGGCGGCGATCAACGATGGCGGCTCGCATTCCAAGATCCGCTTCTGGCCGCTCGATTTCTTCGATATCCCGCCTGGTATCCTCGTGGTGTTCGTGGCGGTGGTCTTCGTCAACTCGCCTACCGTCTTCCGGATCGTGCGTGGCCTCGTGATGGACATCCAGACGCGCGACTACGTGGCCGCCGCCCAGACCCGGGGCGAACGGCCGTGGTATATCATGCTGTGGGAAATCCTGCCCAATGCGCGCGGCCCGCTCATTGTCGATTTCTGCCTGCGCATCGGTTATACCACGATCCTTCTGGGGACCCTTGGCTTCTTCGGCCTCGGCCTGCCACCCGAAAGCCCCGACTGGGGAACCACGATCAACGAGGGGCGCAAGCTCCTGTCGATCTATCCGCACCCTGCCCTGCCACCCGCCTTCGCGCTCCTGAGCCTCGTGCTCGGCCTCAACCTTCTGGCCGACGGGCTGCGTGAAGAATCGCTTAAGGATTGACCCCGTGATGACCAAGGCGAACGGCACGGTAACGAACGCCCCTCGGCCAAGGGCGGCATCCGGCGGCAGCCGGATGTCAGCCGGGCGGTGCACGCATGTCACCCCCCCGATTCGGGCGTGAAAGGAGATAGTTAATGTCGAAAATCCATGATTACGACGGCCCCATCCTCGAGATCGACAAGCTCTCGATTTCCTTCTTCACGCGGCTCCACGAAATCCCCGCGGTGATGGATTTCTCGGTCAAGGTGGCCCCCGGCGAAGCCGTTGGTCTTGTTGGAGAATCCGGCTGTGGCAAATCAACGGTCGCGCTTGGCGTGATGCGCGATCTGGGCAAGAATGGCCGCATCGTCGGCGGCTCGGTGAAGTTCAAGGGCCGCGACATGGCCGCACTTACGGATGCCGAGTTGCGCAACTTGCGCGGCAACGAAATTGCCATGATTTATCAAGAACCTATGGCCTCCCTCAACCCCGCCATGCGGATCGGCAGGCAACTCATGGAAGTGCCGATGATTCACGAGGGCCTGAGCGAACACGAGTCCTATCAGCGCGCCCTCGAAGTCGTCACCGACGTCAAGCTGCCCGATCCCGAACGCATCCTGCGCAGCTATCCCCACCAGCTATCTGGCGGCCAGCAGCAGCGCATCGTGATCGCCATGGCATTGATGTCAAAGCCTTCCTTGCTGATCCTCGATGAACCCACGACCGCGCTTGACGTCACCGTCGAGGCCGCGGTCGTCGAACTGGTCAAGGATCTGGGCCAGAAATACGGCACCTCGATGCTGTTCATCTCGCACAATCTCGGGCTGGTGCTAGAAACCTGCGACCGGATTTGCGTGATGTATTCGGGCGAAGCGGTCGAACGCGGCGATATCGAAACCGTGTTCAACAACATGCAACACCCTTATACGCAAGCACTTTTCCGCTCCATCCCGCTGCCCGGCGCGGATAAGAACTCGCGTCCGCTGGTGGCGATCCCGGGCAATTTCCCGCTGCCCCACGAACGCCCGCCCGGCTGCAATTTCGGACCCCGCTGCGACTATTTCCAGGCCGGACTCTGTGACAAGGACGACATCGTCATGGAGGATGTCGATGGCGACGGGCAGCATGAAACCCGCTGCCTGCGCTTCCGCGATATCGACTGGAGTGCGCCGATAACCCTGGCCGAGACCAAGACCAAAGGAGACATCGGCAGGGTCGTCCTGAAGATGGACAATCTCAAGAAATATTACGAAGTCGCGGCCAACGCCCTCTTTGGTGGTGGGGAAAAACGCGTGGTCAAGGCCAACGAAACCCTCAGCTTCGAGGCCCGCGAGAGCGAAACCCTTGCCATCGTTGGGGAATCCGGCTGCGGCAAATCCACTTTCGCCAAGGTTCTCATGGGATTGGAAACCGCGACCGGGGGCGAGATCCTGCTCGACGACAAGAACATCGAACAGATCCCGATCGCAAAGCGCAACACCCAGACAGTCGCCGACATCCAGATGGTTTTCCAGAACCCGTTCGACACGCTCAACCCCTCGATGACCGTGGGCAGCCAGATCATGCGCGCGCTCGATATCTTCGGCATCGGCAAGAACGATGCCGAACGGCGCACGCGCATGCTCGAATTGCTGGATCTGGTGAAACTTCCGCGTGAATTTGCCGACCGCATGCCGCGCCAGCTCTCGGGGGGGCAGAAACAGCGCGTCGGCATCGCCCGCGCCTTTGCCGGCGGCGCCCGGATCGTGGTCGCAGACGAACCGGTTTCTGCGCTTGACGTATCGGTTCAGGCGGCGGTGACCGACCTGTTAATGGAAATTCAACGCAAAGAGAAGACAACGCTCCTGTTCATTTCGCACGACTTGTCGATCGTGCGCTATCTCTCGGATCGGGTCATGGTGATGTATCTCGGACATGTGGTCGAACTGGGCAGCACCGATGAGGTGTTCTCGCCCCCCTACCACCCCTATACCGAGGCACTGCTTTCGGCGGTGCCGATCGCCGACACCCATGTCACGAAAAAACATATCGTGCTCGAAGGTGACATCCCCTCGGCGATGAATCCGCCCAGCGGTTGTCCGTTCCAGACGCGCTGCGGCTGGAAATCCCGGGTGCCGGGAAATCTCTGCGAAAAGGAAGTGCCCCCGGTGCGCCAGCTAAAGCCCGGTCATCAGATCAAATGCCATCTCTCGGATGAAGAGCTTGCAACGATGGAACCGGTCATCAAGCTCGGACAGGAGGCGGCCGAGTAAGTCTTCAACCCGGAAAGAACATGGGCCGCAATCCAGCCCATGCTTTTTGCCTTGATGGTTACATATGTAACCATAAAACGGGTGGCAGCAAAGGAAAGGACGCTCACATGAAAATCGAGAAAATCCACCACGTCGCCTACCGCTGCAAGGACGCCAAGGAAACCGTCGAATGGTATGGCAAGATGCTCAACATGGACTTCGTGCTCGCCATCGCCGAGGACCGCGTGCCCTCGACCCACGAACCGGACCCTTACATGCACGTGTTCCTCGACGCCGGAAATGGCAATGTCCTTGCCTTTTTCGAACTGCCGACCAGGCCCGAGATGGGCCGCGATGCGAACACGCCGGAATGGGTCCAACATATCGCGTTCAAGGTGAAAGACCGGGCGGAGCTCGTTGAATTCAAGGAACATCTCGAGGATAGCGGGGTCGAGGTCCTGGGCGTGACCGACCACTCGATCTTTCATTCGATCTATTTCTTCGACCCAAATGGCCACCGCGTCGAACTGGCCTGTCCCGACCCCGAGGAGGACGCCATGCTGGCGCGCCTCAACGAGGTGAAATGGGACATGCTCGAAGAATGGAGCCGCACCAAGAAGGCCCCGCAACACGCCGATTGGCTGCATGCGAAGGAACTGGAAAAGAACTGACCCGATGGCAGTCTGGGGCGGCGTCAGCTTCCCCAGATCACCTTGACGTAGTTGCGCGTCTCATTATATGGGGGGATCCCGCCATGTTTCTTCACTGCATCCGGCCCGGCATTATAGGCTGCCAGCGCCAGACGCCACGATCCGAAGGCGCGATATTGGGCCATCAGGTAGCGCGCGCCACCGTCAAGGTTTTCATAGGGATCATTTGGATTGACCTGCAGCGCCCGGGCAGTCCCTGGCATGAGCTGCGCCAGCCCAATCGCCCCCTTGTGCGACAATGCCTTGACCTTCCAGCCTGATTCCTGCTGCACCAATCGCAAATAGAGATCCTCGGGCACTCCGTGCCGCCGGGCCGCATCGCGCGCCATGGCCAGATAGGGGCCATTGTATGCGCCCGAATAGCTCTTGCCATCGCCCCATTTCGACGGGGTCACAACGCTGGGCGGTTGCAGTCGGACAGAGGCATTGTATTGAGATTTGGCGCGGGTATCGAGAACCCTTGTCTGGGATTTGAAGAGAGTGTTTCGTGATTTTGTCGACAGCACATCCGCCACGGCCACATGCGGCATCAACAAGCCCACGCTCACCACCAGACCCAGAAACCTGCGCATGTCATTACCCGTTCAAAACATTCGTCAGCCATGGTTATAAACGGTTTTAATGATTCTTCCAGATTGCGCGCGCATCCACACGGGGCGTGAAACAATCACGATAGACCGGATCGCCAAATCCACCGGGTATTGTTCGCATTTTATCCTTTTCTTAACGGGTTCGGGATGATGTAAGCTGCGAACGACAAACTTGGATTCTTTGGGAGAAGATGATGGCCGGCTCGGTGAACAAGGTTATTCTGATTGGCAACCTCGGTCGCGACCCTGAAACACGGACCTTTCAGGATGGTGGCAAGCTGTGCAACCTGCGCATCGCGACGTCGGAAAACTGGAAAGACCGTAACACCGGAGAACGGCGCGAACAGACCGAATGGCATTCGGTTGTACTGCGCGGAGAGGGTCTTGTCGGTGTCGCCGAACGATATCTGCGCAAAGGCTCGAAGGTCTATATAGAGGGCCAGCTGCGAACCAGGAAATGGCAGGACCAGAACGGCCAGGACCGCTATTCCACCGAAGTGGTCGTCTCAGGCTTCGGAGGCTCGATGGTCATGCTGGACGGACGCGCAGACGGCGGCGGTGCTGGCGGTGCACCAACCGGTGGCGATTATGGCGGAGGAAGCGGCGGTGGCTATGACAGCGGCCCCAGCCAAGGCTATGATGACGAGATCCCGTTCTAGATTGCCTGCCGCCTACTGGGCAAATCATGCGGCGGAACCCGGCGAATTGATGAAGAAATCAGATCGAAAAGGATGTGCCGCAACCGCAAGACGCTGTGGCATTGGGGTTGTCGATCACGAAGCGTGCGCCAATCAATTCCTCGGAAAAGTCGATCGTCGCGCCGGAAAGGAACGGCAGACTGACGTCATCGACAACGACCTTCTGACCTTTGCCCTCCAGAATCACGTCTTTCGAGGTCGGCGTGTCCAGGATGATGGAGTACTGAAAGCCTGAGCACCCGCCGCCCTCAACGGCAACACGCAGGGCTTGTCCCTGATCCCCTGCCCCGATTTCGGCCAAGCGCTCAAATGCGCGTTCTGTCACCTTTGGCGGAAGATGCATCTTCGATCTCCACAGTTTAACTGTTCCACTTGGTCCAATATACGTATCCGCGAACCAATCGACAAGAACGGCGGCCCCATGACGTGCGATCCAGCCCCTTTTTCAACCTTCCCAGATAGGAGCCGCGGCAGACTCCATCCCGAACCCGAAAGCACGTTCCGGAGTTGTTTTCAACGTGATCGTGACCGGATTATACATTCCAGCGCCTTTCGCCGTCTGAAACACAAAACACAGGTTTTTGTCGAACATGAAGGCGATTATTTCCGCACCCGTCTCACACATTCGATCGAGGTGGCGCAGGTTGCGCGCACCATCGCCGGTGCGCTAGGTCTCAACCAGGAACTGACCGAAGCCATTGCCCTTGCGCACGACCTTGGACATACGCCCTTTGGCCACACGGGCGAGGACGCGCTCAATGAACTCATGGCCCCCTATGGTGGATTCGATCACAATGCACAGGCCGTGCGCATCGTCACTTCACTAGAGCGGCATTACGCGGAATGGGACGGCCTGAACCTTACTTGGGAAACCCTCGAAGGCCTTGCGAAACATAATGGCCCGGTCTGCGGAGAACTGCCTTATGCGCTGGCTGACTATAATGCAAAGCACGATCTCGAACTCACAACCCATGCCGGCGGCGAGGCGCAGGTTGCAGCATTGGCCGATGACATCGCCTATTCCAATCACGATATTCATGACGGGCTGCGTGCAGGACTGTTCACCATGGAAGAACTGACGGATCTTCCCATTTTGCGGCATTGTTTCGAAACTGTTGACAAGCGCTATCCGGGCCTCGCACCCGAAAGACGCCAGCACGAGGCCCTGCGGCGGTTCTTCGGAAGCCTGGTGGAGGACGTCATCAGCACAAGTCGAGATAATATTGAGCACTTGGCCCCGAAACGGGTCGAAGACATTCGAATGGCTGGAGCAGCGATAATTCGTTTTTCACCAACGCATTGGTGGAAGTTGAATGAGATTCGCGCGTTTCTGTTCCAAAGGATGTACCGAGCGCCCAGTGTGATCGAGATGCGTCACAAGGTAACGGCAGTGATACGGGACCTCTTCCCGCTCTACATGACCCGACCCGAGTTGCTCCCATCGGCATGGCAAGAAGGATTGCAGCACAACCGCGACGATCAATCCATCGCTCGGCTCGTTGCAGACTATATCAGCGGCATGACGGACAGATTTGCATTGCAGCAGCACGAAATTCTCGTGGCTGAAAATCTTCGAGAAATATGACCATCGGGCACAGGACGCCCATTAAGAACGGTTTTGACAAAGGACGCACCGATGAAAATCGCCTGTTTCAACATCAATGGCATCAAGGCGCGTATCGGGGCGCTGAGTGACTGGTTGAAAGAAGCCGATCCCGATGTCGTACTTCTTCAAGAAATCAAGTCGGTCGACGAGGCTTTCCCCCGCCAGCATTTCGAGGACATGGGATACACGGTCGAAACCCACGGGCAAAAATCTTTCAATGGGGTTGCCATCCTTTCAAAGCTGCCGCTCGAAGACGTGACGCGCGGATTGCCCGGCGATGACACGGACGAGCAAGCGCGCTGGATCGAGGCGACAGTGGTGAACCGCCGGGCTGTGCGGGTCTGTGGCCTTTATCTGCCAAACGGCAATCCCGCTCCCGGCCCCAAATACGACTACAAGTTGGCCTGGATGGAACGGTTGCAGGCAAGGGCAATGGAAATGATGAAAGACGAGGAGCCGTTTCTCATGGCCGGCGACTACAATGTGATCCCGCAAGACGAGGATGCCGCCAGCCCCGAAGCCTGGTCAAGTGACGCACTCGCCTTGCCGCAAAGTCGTGCCGCCTATCGCCGTATCATCAATCTTGGCATGACCGATGCGCTCCGGGCGTTCGAACCGGGGTTGGAGCAATACACATTCTGGGATTACCAGGCCGGTGCGTGGAACCGGAATGACGGAATCCGGATCGACCATCTCCTGCTTAGTCCACAATGCGCCGACCTCTTGCTGGAATGCCGCATCGACAAGGAGGTACGCGGGCGCGAAAAGCCTTCGGATCACGTGCCAGTCTGGGTTCGCCTCGACTCTTGAACGCTACTCAGGCGCGCGAAGAAAGGTTGCGAGCCGCAAGGTGGATTGGTTCACATCGTCCGAAGGAGCTTCACCCGCCAGCAAAGGTTCGAGCCGCTTGGCCAGTTCCTTCCCCAGTTCGACCCCCCATTGATCGAAGGAATTGAGTCCAAGGATCACACCTTCAACGAATACGCGGTGTTCGTAGAGCGCAACAATCTGGCCCAGAACACGCGGCGTGAGACATGGATACGCCAAGGTGGTGGATGGGCGGTTGCCCTCGAAAACGCGATGTTCAGCCTGAGCCATCAGCATATCGCCCGAGTATCCCATGGAAGCGGCGATCTCACATGCTTCGGAAAGGCTTCGCCCCTTCATCAGCGCCTCCGATTGAGCAAGGCAATTGGCCACAAGCAAGCGGTGATGATGGGCCAGGTCGGGCTCATGACCCTTGGCACCGATCATGAATTCACAGGGCACGATCTCGGTGCCCTGATGAAGAAGTTGGAAAAATGCATGCTGCCCGTTGGTGCCCGGCTCACCCCAGACAATTGGGCCCGAACCGTGCGGCAGGGGTTGACCGTCCTGCCCGACGCGCTTGCCGTTGCTTTCCATTTCGAGCTGTTGGAGATAGGCCGGAAGTCGGTTGAGACGATGTTCATAGGGCAGTACCGCACGGGTGGGAAAGCCCATACCCTGGTGATGCCAAAGGCCCACAAGGGCCAGCAGTACTGGCAAGTTCTCGGCCAGAGGTGCGGCACGGAAATGTACATCCATCGCCTCGCCTCCGGCAAGAAACTCGGTGAATTCTTCGGGGCCGATAGCGATCATCAGCGACAGGCCGATTGGTCCCCACACGGAATAGCGCCCGCCCACCCAATCTTCGAATCCAAAGACCCGCTCGGGCGGGATACCGAACTCTGCAACCCGATCAGTAGCTGAAGACAGCGCCACACATTGTGCCGCAGGATCGGCCACATGCACCGACATCCACTTGAGGATGCTAGCGGCATTGGTCATGGTTTCGATGGTGGTGAAGGTCTTGGAGGCGATGATGACAAGCGTGGTCGCTGGATCGAGCCCACCCAGCACATCGGCTAGATCGGCAGAATCCACGTTCGAGACGAAATGACAGCATGGTCCGTCGTGAAATGGACTCAACGCGCGGGTTGCCATGGCTGGACCGAGATCGGAACCACCGATACCGATATTGACCACATCGGTGATCATCCCTCCCTGGCCCGTGAAACACCCCGCCCGCACGTCGCTGGCGAAGTCCTTCATACGCTCAAGGGTTTCGAGAATCCTCGGCATGACATCCACATCATCGACCATGACCGGCGCGCCAGAAAGGTTACGCAGAGCCGTATGAAGCACCGCACGATCCTCGGAGCAGTTGATCCGAGCACCGGAGAACATCGCGTCGCGTATCGACTCGACCCGGGCAGCACGGGCAAGATTCAGGAGCGAATCGCGGGCGGCAACGTCGATATGTGTTTTCGAGTAATCAAACAGCATCCCGAGGGCGGATATCGAAAACTGTTCAACACGATCGGTATCACCGAACAGATCGATAATTCGGCTCGACCGGGCTTTTCTGGCCTCGCAAACGACGGAATCCCATGCCGTTTCAAGTTCGGATGTCGTCGTCATTCCGGCGCCCAATGGACCGTTAGGCCATCCATGACTGCCGCTATCGGGGCCTCATCGGGTGGCAGATGCATGCCACGTTCAATAGCATCTCTTTTGCGCCGACCGGTGATGACAAGGTGCTTGGAAACTGCGGAATCCAGAACCCGGGCACTGAGGGTGACCCGAGTCTCGGCCGCATCGGGCGACCGGATCGGAACCAGCAACGGCGCGTCGACAGCCAACGCGTCCACCAAACCCTCGGCCCCCGGAAGCAGCGATGCGCAGTGCATATCGGCCCCCATCCCGAGAAGAAGCACGGAAATCGGCTGACAGGAGACGAGCGAGGATTCGAGCTCGGCAAGCACGTCCTCCGGTTTTTCTGTGGGAACGTAGAGCGGATGATAGACAGCGGCGGCAGCTTTGTCGGTGAGGAGACGTTGTCGCAAAAATCTGGTGTTGGAGCGAGGATGATCCTCAGGCAGCCAGCGTTCATCGGTCAGAAAGACATCAACGCGTGACCAGTCGAGATCTACGGCACAAAGGTTGTCAAAGACCGGCCCTGGCGTTTCGCCGCCCGGCACGGCGAAGGATACGCGCTCTTCGTGAAATAGCGTGTTTTCAAGCTCACCGGCCAAAATGTTGGCAACGTCGATCGCCATCATGTCGGCGTCGGCATATTCGATGAATTTCATTCCCTGATCTCCCGCCAGTGGCGCCCATCGCGATACATGAGTCCCAAGGCGTCCTCCGGACCGGGGCTCCCCGACTCGTATCGCAAAGGTTTCTCACCCTTTTCTTGCCATTGTGCAATGATCGGATCCGTCCATCTCCATGCCGCTTCGACCTCGTCCCCGCGCATGAATAGTGTCTGATTGCCGCGGATCACATCCATGATCAGACGCTCATAAGCGTCGGGAACCAGTTCAGCTTCGGGTCCGAGCGTTTCGGCAAACGACATGTCCAGCGGCACGTCGATGAGCCGCATCCCGCCAGGGCCGGGTTCCTTGATCGTGACGCCAAGTTCTATCCCCTCATTGGGCTGCAACACGATGGTCAGGATGTTGGCATGCCGCCCAGCATCCGCCCCAAATATCGAATGCGGCGCATCCTTGAACACCACGGCGATTTCCGATGTCCGCGCCTTGAGGCGCTTGCCGGTCCGCAGATAGAAGGGGGTGCCCGCCCATCGCCAGTTGCTTATCCCGGTCTTGAGCGCAATAAAGCTCTCGGTGGTCGAGTTTGCATTGCCCACATCGTGGAGATAGCCAAGTTTATCACTGCTCGCATCATATTGCCCACGCACGATATCTTCGGGAGCAACATCGTCGAGTGCACGGATCACCTTGAGCTTTTCATCACGCACCGCGCCTGGCTCGAACTTCGCCGGCGGCTCCATCGCGATGAGGCACAACAGCTGCATCATGTGGTTCTGCATCATGTCGCGCATGGCACCCGCGCGGTCATAATACTCTGCACGTCCGGCTATACCGACAGTTTCGGCCACGGTGATCTGGATGTGATCAACGTACTGACTATTCCAGAGCGGTTCGAAGAGCATGTTGGCAAAACGGATCGCCATCAGGTTCTGCACAGTTTCCTTGCCAAGATAGTGATCGATCCGGTAGATCTGAGTTTCATCAAAATGGTGTGCCAATGTGGCGTTAAGTTCGCAAGCTGAGGCAAGGTCATGACCAAAGGGCTTCTCGACCACGATCCGCGTTTCACCAGACGCCATGCCGTGGCGGTACAGGCGCTCGGCCAGATCGGCGAACAACTCCGGACGGACCGAGAAATAGAAAGCCCGTATGCGATCCGGATTGATGATCTGCGCAAGTGTCTCCCACCCGTCATCCTCCCTTGCATCAAGCTGGATAAAGTGCACACGGTTGCAAAAAGCTGCGATAGCATCCCCTGTGCATAAGATCGCCGGAACCAATTCGGTGATCGCGTCCCGCACAAAGGCACGATAACCCGCTTCGTCGAAGTCCGAGCGCGCCGCGCCGATGATGTTGGCTTCTTTCGGGATCTGACCTGCGCAAAAACGGCGGTAAAGCGCCGGCAGTATCTTGCGCCTTGCCAGATCGCCGGTACCGCCAAACACCACAAGGTCGAAAGGGTCGACCGGAATTACACGCGTCGCCATTGCCGGCTCCCTGACTTAACCTTTGGCGTTCGACAAGTACGAGACAGCTGCTTGCCTGCTTCGAACTTTAACATGTTGCGGTTGGTTCTCAATGACTCCGCTGAATAATCACAACAAATAGACAGCACTGGGAAGTGACTACGGCCGGCTGATTTCCCCTCCCCCGACGGCCGCACGCACACCTGTCGTTGAGGGGCAGGATGTGGGCAGACCGCGCGCCACGCGTACGGCAAGATAGGCAAAGGCCTGGGCTTCAAGCATATCACCATCGAGGCCGACATCTTCGACGGGAAGGACCTGACAATCGAGTGCCGCTCCAAGCATTTGCATCATGACGGGGTTGTGCCGCCCCCCACCGGTGACCAGAACCCGAGCAGGCGGCAATGGGCAATGCTCCATACCACGCAGCACCGCCGCCGCAACCATGGCCGTCAGCGTCGCAGCAGCGTCGGCGTCAGAGAGTTCGCGTACCAGTCCAATCATGTCGGCAAAGGCGTCTCGGTCAAGCGATTTGGGTGGCATGCGAAGGAACCAGGGATCGTCCAAGAAAAGCTCGAGCGCATTTTCCTGAACCCTACCGCTCCGCGCCAGCACACCATCGCGGTCATGATCCAGCCCCAAGCGCTCCTGCATCAGATCGTTGACCGGCGCATTGGCAGGACCGGTATCGAATGCCAAGAGTGCGCCCGGCGCTTCAGGAGTGGAATGGCGAGGGTCGATCCATGTCAGGTTCCCTACGCCTCCCAGATTCAGGAAGGCGATCGGCTCGCGCACACCCATGTATCGCGCGCAGGCGTAGTGGTAGAAGGGGGCCAGAGGCGCACCTTCTCCGCCAAACCGGACATCGGCCGACCGGAAGTCCCACACAACGGGCAATCCAAGGCGCCGCGCCAGCGCGGCACCGTCACCCAGTTGGTGCGTGCCCCGCCCGTGAGGATCATGTGCGAGCGTCTGGCCATGAAAGCCGATGATGTCCGCACCTTCGACCCGCGAGAGCGCGGCCACATGTGCGTTCTCGACCACGACCCGAGCCTCGTGCAAATCGTCCCCTGGCCATTTACCGAGTGCCTTGCGCAATACCATGCGTTCTTCGGAAGTGTAGGCGCGATAGCCAGTTGCGCCAAAACCGAAAATCTGCTCCCCATCAGTTTCGATTAGCGCCACGTCGACACCATCCAGAGACGTGCCACTCATAGCCCCCAGCGCCTTTACCTTGCCCGCTTTCAACATGGACTTTTCCTCGGCCTTCGCCCGCCCTATACAGTCCCGCAGACAGTATGGGACAAGACGCATGACCTACCACCCCAAATCGGAATTCATGGCAACGATGATCGAGCGTGGCTTTCTGGCCGACTGTACCGATTATCAAGGCCTTGACGACGCACTCTCAAAGGGTGTGGTGCCAGGTTATATCGGCTTTGACGCAACGGCGAAATCACTCCACGTGGGCAGCCTGATCCAGATCATGATGCTGCGCTGGCTACAAAAGACCGGCGGCAAACCCATCACGCTGATGGGGGGCGGGACGACCAAGATCGGCGATCCGAGCTTTCGCGCCGAGGAACGGCCTTTGCTCACGAGTGAACAGATCAACGCCAATATTGATGGCATTAAACATGTCTTTACTGCCTATGTCGATTATAATGACGGCCCGACCGGCGCAATCATGGTGAATAATGCCGAATGGCTGGACGAGTTGGGTTATATCGAGTTCCTGCGCGACATCGGTCGACATTTTTCGGTCAACCGGATGCTCTCCTTCGAGAGCGTGAAATCGCGTCTCGATCGGGAACAGAGCCTGAGCTTTCTTGAGTTCAACTACATGATACTTCAGGCCTATGACTTCCTCGAACTGCATCGACGCTACGGTTGCCTGCTTCAGATGGGTGGCAGCGATCAATGGGGCAATATAGTGAACGGGATCGACCTGACGCGGCGGGTGCTTGAGGACGAGGTTTATGGGCTGACCTCACCCCTCTTGACCACATCGGATGGTCGCAAGATGGGCAAGAGCCAGGACGGGGCGGTGTGGCTGGATCGCGACATGCTGAGCCCCTATGAATTCTGGCAATTCTGGCGCAATACCGCCGATGCGGATGTAGGACGATTTCTCAAGCTCTATACTGAATTGCCGCTCGATGAGTGCGAACGCATGGGCGCGCTTTCAGGCGCAGAAACCAACGAGGCAAAGGTCGTACTGGCGAACGAAGTAACCGCTCTGTTGCATGGGCAAAGCGCGGCGGAGGCAGCGGCGGCCACTGCGCGTGAAGTATTCGAAAAAGGTGGCATGGGCGCGGATCTGCCGACGCTTGAACTGACGCGTGCGGAAGTGGGCCAGGGGATCTCGGCGGCACAGCTTATCCTGCGCTCGGGTCTGGTGAAATCGGGCAAGGAGGCGAAACGGTTGATCGGCGAAAACGGAGCGCGAATCGACGATGTACCGCTGACTGATCCGGGGCAGATGTTTGATGCGGGTGCGCTGGCCTCACCGGTCAAGTTGTCGGCCGGCAAGAAGCGGCACGCGCTCGTGAAACTGCTCGATTGAAACAAGGATCGCCCGACAGGTGAATTGGCGCGACTGGCAGGATTCGTCCAGCGCCGCCAGGCCCCGACTTGTTACAGGGGGCGAATCTTGAGGCGAGATATTCTGTTTTCATTGCGGGCGGCCACCTCGAAGCGAAACCCGTGCAAGGCAAAAACCTGACCGACCGACGGGATCATCTGGGCCTCGTGTATCACGAGTCCAGCAATCGTGTTGGCGTGTTCATCGGGCAGATTCCAGTCAGTCGCGCGATTCAGATCGCGGATTGTCATGGCACCATCGACAAGGAAATGGCCGTCTTCGCTCTTTCGGATCGGATGTTCCGCGGCAGGGTCGAATTCGTCTGTGATCTCACCCACAATCTCTTCGAGTATGTCTTCGAGAGTAATCAATCCCTGCAGCGATCCATACTCGTCGACCACAAGCGCAAAATGCGTTCGCCGCCGGAGGAATTGCCGCATCTGATCGTCGAGGGTGGTCGTTTCCGGCACAAAATAGGGCTTCATGACCACTTCTGAGATCTCGAAGTCGCCGAGACCATTGGGGGATGACTCTGCCCCAAACATCAGCTTGTGCATCGCGCGCAGCAGATCTTTTGCATGCACGACACCAATGATATTGTCAGGGTCACCCTGAAACACCGGAAGACGCGTGTGATTGCTTTCAAGACATTGCGCGAGAATCGCTTCGGCTTCGCTGTCAGCGTCGATCATCTCGATCCGAGAACGGTGTAGCATGATCTCCTCGACCGCGCGCTCCCCCAGATCGAGCGCACCAAGTATCCGATCGCGATCCTCCTTTTCGACCACGCCTTCCGAATGACCGAGATATAGAGCGCCGGCGATCTCCTCGCGAACGGCGAGAATGTGACTGTCCGGGTCGGCCTTGATGCCAAAGAGGCGCAAAACACCCCGCACGAACCAACGCACTCCTCCGACGATAGGCGAGAAAACGGTTACGACAACCTGAATCAGCGGAGCCACCAGGCTGGCAGCGCTCTCGGCGTTCGTGATGGCATAGGTCTTGGGCAGCACCTCAGCGAAGACCAGAACCAAAAGTGTCATAATCAGCGTCGCAAGGGCCACCCCGCTTTCGCCAAAGATCCGGGTGAACAGCGCCGTGGCAAGTGACGTTGCGAGGATATTGACAAGGTTGTTGCCCAGAAGAACCGAGCCAATCAGTCGTTCGTTATCCTCCGTGATCTCCAACGCACGTGCAGCCCCGCGTGACCCCTTGTCGGCGCGCGACCGCAATTTGCCACGCGACGCGGCGGTCAGGGCGGTTTCACTGCCCGAAAAAAAACCGGAAAGGATCAGCAGCAGGAAAATCGACCCCGACGTAATCCAGAAAGCTCCGTCAAGCAAAGCGTCAGTAGGTTCCATTTTATCGATATGTTATGTCTGTCAGATCACTGGTTATGCGCATCGCAGCCTGGCAAAGCAAGGGGATGTGCAAAAAACGAGGGCGATTGTCATTTTTCGGACGCAGATCGCGCCAATGGATGATGATCCAATACAAGCTGGCGCAGACGTTCATCCAACACATGGGTGTAGATTTCGGTTGTGGCGAGATCGGCATGGCCAAGCATGACCTGGATCGAGCGCAGATCGGCACCACCAGCGAGCAAATGGGTTGCAAAGGCATGACGCAACCGGTGCGGAGTAACTGTCTCTGGTGAGACGCCGCCCTTTGCTGCAATTTCCTTGATCAGAAGATAAAAGCGGTGGCGCGTCAGGTGACCCGACTTGCTGCGGGACGGGAAGAGGAACCGCGAAACGGGATTGCCTGCCCTTCGCGCATGCGCATCGTTCTCATCACGCACCGCGAGCCAATCGGCCAACGCAGACCGCGACGGCGGCGAGAGCGGCACGAGGCGCTCCTTGCCTCCCTTGCCCGAAACCAACAGCATGCGTGGATCTCCACGCGCCGCGGAGACCGGCAGCGCGACGAGTTCGCTCACCCGCATGCCGGTGGCATAAAGAAGTTCTACCAGACAAGTGTTGCGCAGCCGATCACTCTGGCTTCGTCCATGGCTGCGCGCCGCTTGCAAAAGCCGATCGACGTCCTCATGCGAAAGTGATTTGGGCAAGCGCTTCGGACGTCCCGGACCCTTGATATCTGCAGCGGGGTTGTTAGTGCGAAACCCCTCGTCATAGGCAAACCGATAAAGCTGCCGCAAAGCCGAGAGTCGGCGCGCGCGCGTCGAAACAGCCAATCCCTGCGCATCACAAGCCACAAGATAGGCCTCTATCTCGGTTCGGCTTGCGTTGGAAATGTCGCTTCCCGATCCAATTAACCAAGCATCAAAATCTCCCAAATCGCGCGCATATGCCATACAGGTGTTCTCAGCTGCCCCCATTTCGGCCGCCTGGGCGTCCAAAAAAAGGGGAATCCAACGATGCACCATGGCTATCCCCCCCGATCGAGCAACATGAGTTGCAGACTTGCGCGGCGAGCGCTGTCCTCGAGTCCCATCGCCCGCAACCCTCGAAGTGCACTCTCAAGCTGGCGCAGGTTACCAGCGGCTCCGCTCGAAAAAAGCGTCATAGTGCGAAGAACAGACTCGCCCAGCTTGTCTCCCTCAAGCAGTGGACGCAGTTCGTCAGGTGGTTCCACAGCCTCAAAGGCGCGAACGATGGAACGCGAGAGTGCACCATGCGCATGTGCCAAATCAGGCGCACCACGCGCGAGTCCAACAAGAAACTTTTCGTCGGATGTCTGTGGTGTGGCGGAGGCCGCGGTCACTTCATAATCGGGCGACAGCAGCCCAACCGAAAGCGCGATTCCACGCGCAGAGTCGCTGAGCGCAAGTTCCGCGAGATCAGCGGCATAGAAGCGTGCAAAAGGTACTTCGAGATGAACCGCTTGCATCGCTTTCCATGCCCGCTCCAGCGATGTCTCGACAGCATCCACCTCGCCAGACTGCAAGGCCGTATCGAAACGCCGGATCGCTTCCACTCGCTCCCAAACTCCGCCCGATGCTGCCGGTCGCCGAGCCGTATAGAGTGCGATCAGACGGTTCTCCGAAAGAGCCCCGGTCCGAGTGAGACGCTCTGCGGCCTCCAATTCGGCCTTCCAGCCCACAGTATCTCGCAAATCGGTCATGGCGTAGACGCGCTGCAAGGCCGCAGTGGACAGGGGCGCCCCGGCGGCCTCGAAAAGGCGAAAAAGGAGGGGTGTGATTTCCGCGACAGGCGGCGGTTCAACGGGATCTTCGCCCCATTCAGGATCAAGATAGATTGCAATCAATTGTTCTTCGGGGGGATCTATCAGATCAAGCGCCGTAGCACTGTCGAACATGACCGCCGCTGTCGCCCAATCGCCTCCTCGGGCAGCACAATAGATGCGCGCTGAGACTGAGGACGACAGGTATGGCTTGTCATTTAATACGCTGCATGCCGCGTCCTCGTTACCTGACAGCAAGCTGATATCCAGCCACATCGGAAATAGCGCCGGCGTCTCCGGTCCTGCCCGTTCCAGCAGCGCCCCTGCCGCCTCCGCCGCGCCAAGCTCAAGTAGTTTCCCGATCCGGGCTTTCAGAAAAAGCTGTCCTGCTCCACTGTCAGACGGGGGATCAGCTTCGGCGAGCAGCAAGGTATAGAGAAGGGATTGCATCGCCGGGAAGGCAAGAACATCCTGCCGTTCCAATGCGGCGTTCAAATCTGAGGTCGCACTTTCACGCCAGAGATGGCGGGGCAAACCCGTTACGGATGTCGGTAGCAATCCTACCGCACCAACCGATACTTGATCGAGCGGGCTCACAGCGACTTGCGGAACCGTGGCCGTGTCGGCGACCGGCGGTTCCAACAGCCCACGCGAGGCCCCTTGATCCTCTCCAACCCCGGGAATCACGCGGCGGACCAGAGGAGGTGGGTTCTCAAGCCATTCTATGGCCGAAAGCGGCTCCTGCGCCCGAACCAACTCTGCCATATCCATGCTGGCGACAATGGCAAGGGCCGCGGTACTAATCGACGTCCAGTTCAATGTCCCGACGAATCTCCTGTCCAGGCGGCGAGAAATCAGCACCGAAGAAAGGCCCTAGATAAGCATAACCAATCAACGTGATCACCGCAACAATCACAAGGATAAACAGCCATTTGATGATGCGCTTCATGTCGGACCGCTCGTATGTTCTGCCGGTGCATTGCTTTGATTTTCGGCTCCAATAGGATAGTTATAGCTGGCATTTTGCAAGAGATCACGTCATTGGTGCGTGCTATGAAAGATTTGGCCGGGGAACGCCACGACGCGCGGCATGGAATGGACTGGAACGTCAAAAAGACGATTGTCATGGTTGGCATGATGGGTGTGGGCAAGACCGCCGTCGGCCGGGCTCTGGCGGGCATTCTCGACGCGCCGTTCTTCGACTCCGATGCCGAAATCGAGCGCGCCGCGAACATGACCATCGCCGAGATATTTGACCGTGATGGCGAACCATTTTTTCGCAAGAAGGAAAGCCAGGTCCTCGGGCGTCTACTCGATGCCGAAGTCAAGGGCGTTGTTTCAACGGGCGGGGGCGCATTTCTGAACGCGCTCAATCGCCAGATGATATCGCAACGTGGTGTTTCCGTGTGCCTTGAAGCCGATCTCGGCCTGCTTTGGAATCGCATAAAGCATAAAGATTCCCGCCCCTTGCTGCACACAGCTAACCCATATGAAACCCTCGCCAATTTGTACAAGCAGCGCGCGCCAACCTATGCGCTTGCGGATATCAGGCTGCGCACGCGCCCTGATTGCTCCATAGGCGAAATGGCAAGGTGCGTTCTTGATGCCCTGCGCCAGCGTCCAGACGTCTTGGAGAAAACCACATGAACGACACGGTGCATGTCGACCTGGGCGCCCGGAGCTATGACATCGAAATCGGACCCGGCCTTATCGGTGAAACCGGCAGATTGCTCCGGCCATACCTGGATCGGGCGCGTGTGGCCGTGATCACCGATGAAAATGTCGCCGCCCTGCATCTTGAAAACATTATCAACAGCTTGGAGCAGCAGGAAATATCTGTATCTACCCTGATTCTTCCCGCTGGCGAAGGAACCAAGTCCTGGCCGCATTTCACGCACAGTGTCGATTGGTTGCTCGAAGAGCAGATTGAACGCAATGACATGGTCATTGCCCTTGGCGGCGGCGTGATTGGCGATCTGGCAGGATTCGCGGCGGCTGTTTTGCGCCGGGGCGTGCGTTTCGTACAGGTGCCGACATCGCTTCTGGCACAAGTGGACAGCTCGGTCGGCGGCAAGACCGGTATCAATTCGCGCCACGGCAAGAACCTCATCGGCGCGTTTCACCAACCAGCCCTGGTAGTGGCAGATACCGATGCCCTCCGCACATTGCCCGAGCGCGTTTTCCTGGCCGGTAATGGCGAGGTCATGAAATATGGCCTTCTTGGCGATTATAATTTTTTTCAATGGCTTGAAGAGCATAGTTTATCCCTTCTGTCACGCGACCCCGACACCCTTGCCATCGCCGTCAGGCGCTCTTGCGAAATCAAGGCCGCGATCGTGGCGCGGGATGAGACGGAACAGGGGGATCGGGCGCTTCTCAATCTGGGGCATACGTTTTGCCATGCCCTCGAGGCAGCGACCGGTTACTCCGAGCGGTTGCTGCATGGCGAGGGTGTCGCGATCGGCTGTGCGCTGGCTTTCGAGGTTTCCGCCCGGATGGGACTGTGCAGCCAGGAAGACCCCAGCCGGTTGCGCGCCTATCTGAAAAACATGAACATGAAGGCCCAAATCTCTGATATTCCTGGAAAAATCCCCTGTTCAGAAAAGCTGATCGAGCTCATGCACCAGGACAAGAAGGTGCGTGACGGGCAGATCCATTTCGTGATGGCACGTGGTATCGGTCAGGCTTTCGTGACCCCGGATGTCGATCTCGACATCGTCCGGCAGGTGCTTGATGAACAGCTTGCCGACAAGAGTTAATGGCACGGCGCGGCCCAAAAATCAGGGGGGTGACATCCGGCTGCCGGGCGGCTGCCATCCGGCTGCCGGGCAAAACGGTCGCGAATGTAACCGCATCCGGTTAACGCACCGCGCGCAGCCCCCTTCATCTTGCCCGAAATACTCTGGGGGAAGGCGGCAGAATGCCTTGGCATTTTGCCGCCTTGGGGGTGAAACCCCCAACCGCACGAAACCTGCGCGCCGCAGGCGCACATTGGGATCAGACCTAGCCGCGCAGCCGCGTCCCATCGGGGTCGAAAGGTGGCTCATCGAGGATACGCGCGCGGTGGGGGCGGCCGAGCACCATGACCTCGACCGTGTCCCCCGGCCCTGCATCCTTCACGAAGCCGAGCGCGAGACTCGTCCCCACGTGATAGCCGTAGCCGCCCGACGTGACCCGGCCGATCCCCTGCCCATCGCGGAAAATCGGCTCGCCACCTGTCGCATCCGCGCCGGAGGCCGCCACGTCGCCCTCATCCAGAGCCAGCATCACGAGGTGCTCGCGCGCTTCACGGGTCATCACATCGGCCACGGCCGAGCGGTACAGGAATTCCTTGTCGAGCTTCACCAACCGGTCCAACCCCACCTCCTGCGGCCAGTATTCGGGCGAATATTCGCGCGCCCAGGAGCCATAGCCCTTTTCCAGCCGGAGCGACATGAGCGCACGCGACCCGACCGGCCCCGCGTCATAAGCGCGCGCCGCTTCCAGCAGCGCGGAATAAAGCCGCGTCTGGTCTTTCGCGGCGCAATGCAGCTCCCAGCCCAGATCGCCGGTGAACGACACCCGCAGGGCGAGGCAATCGACCCCGGCCAGTTCGATCCGCTGTGAGCGCATGAAGGGGAAATCCGCCGTTTCCAGCGAGGCATTGGTCAGCCGCGCCAGGATTTCGCGCGATCTCGGCCCGGCCACGTTGAAACCGCATATCGCCTCGGTTCGGGACTCGAACACCGTCCCCTCGGGAAGCGGCACCATGCCAAAGAACCGGCTGTGATAGCGTTCGGCCATGCCCGAACCGATGATCCAGAATTCATCCTCGGCCAGTCGCGTGACGGTGAAATCGCCCGCGATGCCGCCGCGCTTGCCGACGAGCGGCGTAAGGCAGGAGCGCCCCACCACGCGCGGCATGCGGTTGGCGAAAACCGCGTTGAGCCAGTCCTCGGCCCCCTGCCCCGCGACCCGGTACTTGGCGAAATTCGAGATGTCGATGATGCCCGCGCGCTCGCGCAGCATCCGCGCCTCGGCACCCACCGGTTCCCACCAGTTCTGGCGAGTAAAGCCGTTGGTATCCTCCACTCCCGGCGCATCGGCGAACCAGAGCGGGTGTTCCCAGCCATAGTTGAGGCCAAAGACCGCGCCCATCTCGCGTTGCATCTCGTAGGCGGGGCGGGTGCGCACCGGGCGCCCGGCGCTGCG
>NZ_JAWLDS010000034.1:0-29040 GCF_041686535.1 Aquicoccus sp.
GGGGGTCTTCCTTGATCAGGATGCTGACGCTTGGCCGGGTCCGTCGTTTCATCTACGCCCCCAGCAGGTTTGGGATCGTGCGATGCACGCCTCGCGCGCGTGGCCATCAGAAACGTCATTAACAGTCGTGTGCTCGCGCTTTTTTTATGATCCTCTTTGATCACGTCAGAGAGTAAAATGCGTTATTGCTCAAGAATCCCGTCTTTGCAGGCAGATCCTCCACGGGCGGGAACTCAACAGAAAAGGATCAGCAATGAATATTCCCGAAGCTACCAAACCCGCAGTGTGGGGTGCCATCGGTGGCGCGATCGTCGCGATCGTGATCGGATTTGCCTGGGGCGGATGGGTGACTGGTGGAACAGCGTCCGAGATGCAATCCGCCAGTGCGGAATCAGCCGTCGTTCAGGCGTTCACACCCCTCTGCGTCGCCAAGGCCGAGCAAGAGCCGGAACAGATCGCCTTGTTGAAGGAAGAACGGAGCTATCAGCGTGACAACTTCGTGGTCGAGGCTGGCTGGGTCGACAATGTGAGCGAAAAGTATCAGTCGGAAGTGGCGGATTCGTGTGCCGATTTGATCATAGAAGGCATGGAGTAGCGCAGGCGAGTCCCGCCAAGGCATATCGTCACTCTATCTCCATGTTGAGCCTCGGGACGGCGTTTCAAGCCGATTTGGCAGCTTCATCGGCGGGGCCAGCACAAGGATCGGCGGGGATACTCTGCCGCGAATTTCCAGAATGGGCAGGCTTCGCTGCAGCATATCGGTAGACCGATGAAGGGCGGAAGTGGGCTCGAAGCCACTGTTCGCTGCGTAGGGCGCCAACGTCCGCTCCGGGCCGGTCGCGCTTGTTGACCCCGTGTTTGCACTGTGGCTTAGCAAATCCTGCCACCTGCAGCGAATGCCCACATATCGGAACATTCCCTGCCCTTTTGTCGCCGTGGTCGCGACGCCCGTCACGTCGAGGAGGGCGGGCATCTTTTCAACCGGGTTGTCGAACGTCATCGGCGGGGGGCCATTGTCCGGTTGTACGCGGGCTGGGCGCGCGCGCGATCCGGGGGGCGTCACGGTTCGTCCACGTCGAACACGAAGTTCCCGGGGTCCATCCGGTTCTCGATGAGTTCGAGGATTTCGGGCCGGATCGTGCCGTTCTGCGGATTGAACAGGCCCGTGCGTTTCAGCGCCGCGCGCGCGTCGATGTCGCGTCCGAGATATTCCAGCGCGACCTTTGATGCCCCCGGTTTGCGGCCGCGCCGCGTGGGTCCGCCGGTCTGGATTCCCACAAGGATGTCCAGCCGGCTTCGGTGGCTGGGGTAGAGGGTCGCCTGGGTGATCGTGTTCACCTCGACCGATTCGTATTCCATGATGTAGATCCGGTCGGCGAGGAAGAACAACACGCCTTCATACTTGTTGAGCCCCATCGCGCGGCCCGTTGCGGGATCGCGCAGGACCTCGATGTTCTTCCAGTAGTACTTGCCGTCTTCCTTGTAGATCAGCGCCAGCGACCGGATCACCTGACCGAGATTGCCGAAGGAATAGAAATACCGGAAATAATGGCCGAGATATTTCTCGAGGCCATGGCTGTGCTGATACAGCCGGTCGAGATGGCGGAGCGGTTTGCTGAGCGCCTCCTGCTGGATCGGCTTGCGCTTGAGGGCGACGATTTCCTCGAATTGCGGTGGATCGAGCAGGAGTTCGGATTCCGAAACGCCGAAGAAATCGCAGATGCGCCGCATGTTGTGGCGCGACGGGTGGGAGCTGCCGGCGAGGTACTTGTTGAACTGCTGGCGGTTGATTTCAAGCTTGCGGCAGACCTCGGCGATGGAGAGGTGATAGCTGCACAGCAGCGCGAGGTTGTGGCGAAGCTCATCGGACATGATGCCTTGTTAAGGTGATGCGTGTAGCGCGTCAATTCGCGAATGGCCGCGAAATTGCCCCCCGGCCGGGCGCGTCTTAGGCTTCCGCCGTGCAGGGCGCGCTTCTGTGCGCCTCGAACCGGAGGCAGGCCAATGCAGCATGTGAACGAATTCCCCCACGCGGTGACCGAGATCCGGCATGTGGAGATCCCCATGCCCGACGGTTGCAGGCTGGCGGCGCGGATCTGGATGCCGGAAGGGGCCGAGGCGGCGCCGGTGCCCGCGATCCTCGAATATCTTCCCTATCGCAAGAATGATTTCACCACGGCGCGCGATGCCTCGATGCAGCCCTACCTGGCGGGGCATGGTTACGCGGTGATCCGGCTGGACCTGCGCGGGGCGGGCGATTCCGAGGGGCTCATGCTGGATGAATACCTGCCGCAGGAATTGCAGGACGGGTGTGACGCCATAGCCTGGATCGCGGATCAGCCGTGGTGTGACGGCAATGTCGGCATGATCGGCATTTCCTGGGGTGGCTTCAACGGGTTGCAGATCGCGGCCCTGCAACCACCCGTGTTGAAGGCGGTGGTGACGCTTTGCTCTACCGATGACCGGTATGCCGATGATGTCCATTACATGGGCGGTTGCCTGCTGGGTGAACAGCTCAGCTGGGCCTCGATCATGTTCGGGCGCAACACGCTGCCACCGGACCCGGCGAATGTCGGTGACAAGTGGCGCGAGATGTGGCTGGAGCGCCTTGAGGGCAGTGGGCTGTGGCTCAGGAACTGGCTCGAGCACCAGCGCCGCGACGCATTCTGGCGCCACGGGTCGATCTGCGAGGATTGGGCACGGGTCAAGGTGCCGGTCTACGCCGTTTCGGGCTGGGCCGATGGCTATCCGCGCAGCGTCTTTCGCCTGATGGAGAATCTGCAGGGCCCCAGAAAGGGGCTCGTGGGCCCATGGGCGCACCGCTACCCGCATATGGGAGAGCCGGGGCCCGCGATCGGGTTCCTGCAGGACGAACTGCGCTGGTGGGATCACTGGCTCAAGGGGCGGGATACCGGCATGATGGACGAGCCGATGCTGCGGCTTTACATGCAGGACAGAGTGCCGCCGCGGGGCCATTACGTGACGCGCCCGGGACGCTGGATCGCCGAGCCGGGCTGGCCTTCGCCGCAGGTTCGGCGCAGGCTGTTTCACCTTGCCCCGGAGGGCGGGATGACACGTGTCGCACCCGCGAAGGGCGCCGTCCTTGTCCATCAGAGTCCCGCGGATGTCGGCATGGCGTCGGGAAAGTGGTGCGGCTACGGCGTGCCGGGCGATGCCCCGGTCGATCAGCGCCGGGACGACGCGGGCAGCCTGTGCTTTGACTTGGATGTACCCGAGACCGGGCTGGCTTTCGTCGGCGATGCCAGGGTGCATCTGCGGCTGAGCGTTGACCGTCCGGTCGCCCAGGTCGCGGCCCGGCTGGTGGACGTGCATCCCGATGGGCGGGGAACGCGCCTGTCCTTCGGGGTGTTCAACCTTACCCACAGGAATGGCCATGACCGCCCCGAGGCGCTGGAGCCAGGGCGGGTTTACGATGTGATCATCCCGATGAAGCCCGTGGCCCAGTCGCTGCCGGCCGGGCACCGCCTGAGACTGGCCCTCTCGACCGGTTACTTCCCGATGATCTGGCCCGCGCCCGCGCCTGTGACGCTGTCGGTTCACACCGCGGGCAGCGCACTGGAACTGCCCTTGCGCGATCCATCGCCGCTGGATGACGTGTTGCCGGCATTCGAGGCACCCGAGGCCGGGCCGCCGGCGCCCATCGAGCAGGTTGCCGCGCCCGAGACCCATTTCCGCATCGTCGAGGATGCGGCCGGCGGCGAGATGCAGATGCAGATTGCCGGTGGCAGCGGGGTCACGCGGCTTCCGGATAACGATCTGACGCTGCACAAGCAGGGATACGAGACCTACGGGATAGCGCTGGATGATCCATGCGACGCCTGGGGCCGGACCGAATGGCATCACGGGTTGCGGCGCGGGGATTGGTCCGTGCGCTCGGTCACGCAGACCAGCCTGCGCGGGGATGAGAACGACTTCATCATCACCGCGACCTTGCGCGCATGGGAAGGTGAGACACTGGTAGCGGAAAAGCAGTGGGAGGAACGGATCGCGCGCGATCACTTGTGAGCGAAAAGACGCGGTTTGTGCGTCACGTTGCGAATAGTTGCGAAGTGGGCCGACGCGGGGGCCTGTGCCATGCTCTGGCCGGACAATATCAAGGGAGAGAACAAGAATGAAACCGACTGCAACGACGCGCCGAGGTTTTCTCGGCACAACGGCGGCACTGGGTGCGCTGGGCCTTGCCCCGGCCTGGACCACGGCCGCCTTTGCCCAGCAGACCGGCGGCACGCTGCGCCTGCGCATCGACAGCGACAACGACGTGCTCGACCCGGGCTTCATGACCGGCGGCATCGAGATCGAGGCGCAGAAGCAATGTCTGCCCTTTCTTGCGCAATATGCCCGCGACGGGGATACCTTTACCTGGGAGCCGACCTATTTCGTCACCAGGCTGGAACAGCGCGACGCGACGCATATCGATTTCGAGCTGACCGAGGGCCTGACATGGTCGAACGGCTATGGGCCGGTCACGGCCGCGGACGTCAAGTTTTCCTACGAGCGCATGAAGGACACCGACTGGTCGGGCTATTTCGAGGCGCTCGATCATGTCGAAGTGACCGGCGAGCGCACCGGCACGATCGTGTTGTCGAAGCCGTTCGCGCCATTCATCATGATCACCCTTTGCCACGGGCCCGGCGCAGTGCTGAGCGAGAAGGCGATGGCGGATGCGGGCGGAGAGTTCACCACCCAGTTTCCGGCCGTGTGCGGCCCCTATACCTATGAGGCGACACCCGGCCAGCGCGCGGTCTTCAGCGCCAACCCCGACTGGACCGGGCCGGCGCCGGCCTTTGACCGGGTGGAATGCAACGTCATCTCCGAGGTCAAGGCGGCGGAGCTGGCCTTCGAGGCCGGTGAGCTGGATTGCACCGAGGTGGGCGCCGACACGCTGGCGCGCTATGCCAAGGACATGCCCGACGGCACCGGCATCGCCGTTGCGGGCGAGCTGCAATACATGTGGATGGGAATGAATACCGAGCATCCCAAGTTGCAGGACATCCGCGTGCGCCAGGCGATCCAGCACGCCGTCGATGTCGACACGATACTTCAGGGCGCATACTCGGGCACCACGCCCAGGTCGCACGGTATCATCTGCCCCGGCCTGATCGGTCAGCGCGACAGCACGGGCTATGGCCTTGACCCGGACAGGTCGCGCGCGCTGTTGGCCGAGGCGGGCGTTTCGGGGCTGGAACTGACCCTGCGCACCCTCAACAACCAGGAGCGGATGCTGGCCGCGCAGATCATTCAGTCCAACCTCGCCGCAGTGGGCATCACGGTGACCGTCGTTCCGCTCGACAGCGGGCCGTTCTGGGAGATGGGCCAGGAAAGCAAGGGCGAGACCTGGAAGGACCTGGAATTGTGGCTGATGCGATTCGGGACCACGCCCGACCCCTATGAGGCGACGCAATGGTTCACCTCGGACCAGGTCGGCGTGTGGAACTGGGAACGATGGACGGACGAAGAATACGACCGGCTCTATCAGGAAGGCATCGACGAAACCGATCCGCAGAAGCGCCATGACATCTATGTGCGCATGCAGGAGATCATGGAAAACACCGGTGCCTATGTCTGGATCAACCATGAACCGGAAGCCTTTGTTCACAGCACCGACATCGTGGTGAACGCCGCCCCGTCGGGCGAGTTGAACTACCGCCGCTTCGAAAAGGCGTAACCACGAGGACGATCTCCGTCCCGGCCCGCATCGTTCGGGCCGGGACGGCGCGCCTGCTCGTCGGGGCCATAGGAGGATCACTTTGCTTTATTACCTGACCAAGCGCCTTGGCCTGTCCGCGGCGGTGATCGGCCTCGTCGTGCTCGTGCTGTTCTCGCTGCTCCACCTCATTCCGGGCGATCCGGCAACAATTGCCCTTGGCCCGCGCGCCACGCCCGAGGCGATCGCGCGCTATGCCGAGAAGATGCATCTCGACGAACCGGTCTGGCGGCAATTCCTGATCTATATCGGCAATGCGCTGACTGGCGATCTGGGGCTCGACGTGTTTTCCAACCGCCCCGTGACGGCGATCATCATGGAGCGGATCGGCTTTACGCTGGCGCTGGTCTGTGCCGGGATGGGCTGGGCCATGCTGCTGGGTATTCCGCTGGGCTGCCTTGCGGCCGTCAAGCCGGGCAGCTGGCTCGACCGTGTGACCGGCGTGCTGTCGGTGGGCACCATCGCCGTGCCCTCGTTCCTCGTGTCGATCTGGGCGCTGCTGATCTTCGCGGTGCAGCTGCGCTGGCTGCCGGCCATCGGCGCGGGCGAGCCGGGAGAACTCGGCGATCAACTGTCGCACCTGGTGCTGCCTGCCTTTGCCATCGGGCTGAGCTGGGTGGGTTATCTTGCGCGGATGGTGCGGGCGTCGATGCTGGAGGTGATGGGCGAGAACTACATCCGCTCGGCCCGCGCCTTTGGCCTGCATCCGCAGCGGGTGATCTTCGGCTATGCCCTGCGGGTGGCGATCCTGCCGACCATCACGCTGATCGGCATGGGCTTTGGCGGCATGATTTCCTCGACCGTGTTCGCCGAGATCATCTTTGCCCGCCCCGGCATCGGCAAGCTCATCTTCGACGCCGTGATGGCGCGCAATTTCCCGATCGTGCAGGGCGCGGTCCTGGTGGCCACCGGCCTCTATATCCTCGTCGTCCTGTTTTCCGACGTCCTCATAGCCTGGTTTGATCCCCGTGTCCGAGAATCGCTCTGAATCCGAAACCGGTCTCCCGGTCGTCGACGCGACGGGTCTTCCCGATCACGTGACCGCCGGGGCGATCCGCGAGTCCGCTGCGCGCGAACGCCGTGAAAAGCTGCGCATGTTCCTGACCAACTGGCAGGGGCTGACCGGGCTGGTCCTTGTCGTCCTGTTCTTTGCCAGCGCGATCTTCGCGCCATGGATCGCGCCCTATGATCCCAACGCGCTCGACGTGCCGTCGCGTCTGTCGGGTCCGACATGGGATCACCTTGCGGGTACCGACCAGTTGGGCCGCGATACGCTGTCGCGCATCCTTTATGGCGGGCGCGTGGCGCTGAAGATCGCGGCCATCGGCGTGTCCGTGGCACTGGTCGCGGGGCTTGTCCTCGGCATGATTGCCGGGTTCGGGCCGCGCTGGCTCGACAACCTGCTGCTTCTGGCATTCGATACGGTGCGGGCCTTTCCGACCATCGTTCTGGCGCTCGCCATGGTGGCCCTGACCGGGCCGAGCCTGGAAATGGTTCTTGCCATCGTGATCATCACTTCGATCCCGCAATACGCGCGCGTGGCGCGGACCGCGACGCTGACGCTCAGGAATACCGATTTCATCCTCGCGGAACGGTCGCTCGGGGCAAGCACGGCGCGGACCCTGCTGCACCATGTCATGCCCAATGTCGTCGGGCCGCTCTTGATCCTGGCCGCGATGGACGTGCCGGTCGTGGTCACTGTCGAGGCCGGCCTGAGCTTTCTTGGGCTGGGCGTGCTGCCGCCTACAGCGAGCTGGGGCACGATCCTGAACGAAGGGTACCTGGTGATCCGCGATGCGCCCTTGATGGTGATCGCCGGGGGCATCCCGCTGGTCCTGACCACGCTGGGCTTCACCTTTCTTGGCGAGGCGCTGCGCGACATTTTCGATCCACGCATGGGAAAAGGACGCTGACATGCCCAAGGACGCAACCCGCGTGCCTGAAACCCTGCTCGATATCCGCAACCTGTCGGTGGATTTCCGCACCCCGCGGGGCCGGGTCAAGGCGCTGCGCGACATCAGCTTTCCGATCCGCAGGAACCGGATCGTGGGCATCGTCGGTGAAAGCGGGTCGGGCAAGTCCACCGTGCTCTGGGCGCTCCTGGGTCTTTTGGCCAAGAATGCCGAGGTGACGAGCGGCGAGGTGCTGTTCGAAGATCGCGACCTGCTGCATGCCAGCGAGGCGCAGCTGCGCGCCACGAGGGGCGAGGAAATCTCGGTCGTGTTCCAGGACCCGATGACCAGCCAGATCCCGGTTCTGACCTATGGCACGCAGATGCGCGACATCCTCTATCGCCGGCCCGGCCTGCCCACCGCCGAGAAACGCCGCATGGCCGTCGAGATGCTGGGCAAGGTCGGTATTCCCGACCCTGACAAGCGGATCGACCAGTACCCGCACCACTTCTCCGGCGGGATGCGCCAGCGTGCGGGGATTGCCATGGCGTTGCTCACCGGGCCGCAACTCTTGCTGGCCGACGAGCCGACCACCGCGCTTGACGTCACGATGGAGGCGCAGATCATCCACCTGTTGCAGGATCTGCAGCGCGAGCTGGATGCGACGGTGGTCGTGGTCTCGCACAATCTGGGCCTGATCGCGGAGCTTTGCGACGACGTGGTGGTGATGTATGCGGGCGAGGTGATCGAGGCGGGCGAGGTCCGCGAGATATTCCATAACGCGCAGCACCCCTATACCCGCGCCCTGCTGGAATGCGATCCCGCACGGATCGACGACGTGTCGCGCAAGCTGCCGGTCATCCCGGGCGACATTCCCGACCTGACAAGGCCGCTTTCGGGTTGTGTTTATGCGCCCCGCTGCCAGCGGGCCATGCCGGTCTGCCGCGACCGGCCACCACCGGATGTCGCCCGTGTTGGCATGAGCCTTGCGCGATGCCACCTTCTCGAAGGGCCGCATCACGACCCGGACTGGCCGCCGGCGCTCGACGTGATGACCGTGGGCCGCGGCGAGGCGGGTGCACGCAAGCCGGCCCGGGTCAAGCGTGACGATCCGCTGCTCGACGTGTCCGACCTGAACGTGCAGTTCGAGACCGTTGGTCCATTGCGGGCACGCCTCAAGGGGATACGCACCCGTCACGTGGATGCCGTGCTGGATGTCAGCCTGTCGATCGCGCCGGGCGAGACCGTGGGGCTGGTGGGAGAAAGCGGCTCTGGCAAGACGACGCTGGGGCGCACGGTGCTGAACCTGGTCCCGGCGCAATCGGGCAGCGTGCGGTTCGAGGGCCGGGAGATCCGCAACATGCCCGAGTCGCGGTTCAAGCCGATGCGGCGCGACATGGCGATGATGTTCCAGGACCCGGTCGGCTCGCTTTCGCCGCGCAAATCGGTGCGCGCGCTGATCACCGAGCCGTTCCAGATCCACGGCATCACCGGGCTCGACCTGGATGACGAAGCCGAACGGCTGGCCGAGATGGTGCGCCTGCCCAAAGCGTTCCTGTCGCGCTATCCGCACGAATTGTCGGGCGGGCAGGCGCGGCGCGTGGGGGTGGCCCGGGCGCTGGCGCTCAATCCCAAGCTGCTGATCGCCGATGAACCGACGGCCGGGCTGGACGTGTCGGTGCAGGGCGAGATCCTCAACCTCATGGCCGATTTGCAGGCCGAACACGGGCTGGGCTACCTGATCATCACTCATAACCTGCCGGTGGTGCGCCATATTGCCGATCGGCTGGCGATCATGTATCTGGGCCGTATCGTCGAGGAGGGCCGCACCGATGAGGTCTTTGCCCGCCCGGTGCATCCCTATACGCAGGCCTTGGTTGAAGGCGTGCCACAACCCGACCCCGACCGCCGCCGCGTGCACGTGTCGATCTCGGGCGAGGTGCCAAGCCTGCTCAACCGTCCGAAAGGCTGTGATTTCGCGGGCCGCTGCCCCTTCGCACAAGACCTTTGCCGCGCCCAGAAACCCCCGCATGTGACAATGGCCGATGGGCGGCAACACGCCTGCCATTTCCCCCTCGGGCACTAACAACGCAGACTCCAGCAAGAGAAAAACACAATGAGTTACGGTATTTACATCGGACGCAACCACACGGCTGACGGGGTGGCCTACCTGGCCGGGTACGGCGATGAGCCCAGCAGCCACTGGCTCGAAATCAACCCGCGCGCAGCGCATCCGGACGGTGCGACCCTCACCGTTGGCGTGACCCCGCAGGCCGACATGCCCGGGTATCTGAGCGAGATCCCGCAGGCGCGCGAGACGCTGCGCAACATGCGGGTGAGTTACAGCTATTATCTTGGCGTGCCGGCGCCGCTGACCAATGGCGGGCTGAACGAATGCGGCGTGGCGGTGCGCGACATCTGGTCCACGTCGCGGGACGAGCTGATCGCGATGACGCCGAAAGACCAGACCGGGCCGAATTATTCCGACCTCGCGCGGATCGTGGTGGAGCGCGCGCGCAGCGCGCGCGAGGGCGTCGATCTGATCGGACGGCTGATCGCCGAACATGGGTATTCGACCTATGGCGGGAATTCCCACATGATCGCCGACCCGGACGAGGCCTGGGTGGTGATCGAGTTTGCCGGCGGCAAGGGCCTTTGGTGTGCCGAACGGCTGGGGCCGGACAGCATCCGCGCCTCGCGGCCGGGCTATATCGGGGAAATTCCCGATGCACCGAACGATGATTTCCGGTTCCCGCAGCATTTCTTCGATACCGCGCGCGAACAGGGCTGGTGGTCGCCGGATGACGGGCCGTTCCACGTCAACCGCATCTATGGTGATGGCAAGCACCGCTGGGACGGGGTCGCATGGATCGAGGACGAGATGCGCGCCCGCGCGGCCCGACCCGAAAAGATCGGGCTGGAGGACGTTTTCTGGTCGATCAGCACCGAGCGCCTGACCGGAGACACCGCCGGATACGGACAGGTTGTGCCGCTGATCCACCCCGCCCATGACGCGTTGCGCATGATGTGGCACGCGCCGGTCGGGCCGGTCACCGCGCCGCTCTTGCCGGTCTTTCTGGGGCAAGGCCCGGTGCCGCCGGCCTGGCGGCAACACCGCTACCTGACAACGGGCGAGAGTCATCGTTTCCTGGATTGCCGCAAGAGGGACAAGGATCCGGACACGGTTTCACCTGTCCCGCAGGGTATCGAAACCGGGCCGTCGGCGTTCCACGAGTTCAAGCGGCTGATGCACCTGGCCTTCCAGAAACCGGATCCGATCCTGGGCGAGGTCTGGACCCATTGGCGCGCGGTCGAGGCCGACGTGAATGCCCGTATCCCGGACGTTCTGCGCGCCGCCGAACGGCTTCTTGAGGCGGGTGAGGCGCCATTGGCGGAACAGGTCCTGACCGAGTTCAGTCATGCGCGTCTGGCCGAGGCGCTGGCCGATTGCCAGGCATTGTCCGAAGCGGCACATGCAAGGCTGCGCGCGCTGGGCAGCCTCAACATGACCGGGGAACCGCGTATGCTTGACCAGATCTGGTAAACCCGGGCCGCTCCAGCCGCCATGAGCCGCCGAGGGCCGTGGCCGGTGGTGGCGGCCAGGGTCAGAAGGTGGGTTCGAGCCCTTCGGCCATGAGCGCGGCCTCTTGCGCGGCCTTGGCGCGGGCAAATCCGTCGCGCCCGGAGAGGCGCTCGAACCAGGCCAGGCAATTGGGGGGCAGGTCGTCCTCCATGCGCAGGGCGAGGGCGAGCTGGACCGCGTAGCCGACCGAGATGTCGGCATTTGAAAAGCCGCTGGTCAGCAGATGGCTGCGCCCGTCGGCCAGTGTCTGTTCGGCGAGGCGCAGCCGGGCGAGGAACCAGATCTTGTAATCCTCGGCGACCTGGGGCTGGCGGCGCTCGGGCGGTTCGAACATCGCGTAGCGCAGGACGAGTGTTTGCGGGAAGGTCAGGGTCGCCTCGCCATGGTGCAGCCAGTTGAGATAGGCGCCGTAATCGGCATCCCCCGGTGCGCGGGCGAGTCGGCCACCGCCATGCACGGTCGAGAGGTAATGCGGGATGGCGGTGGATTCGGTCATCCGGGTGTCGCCGTCGATCAGGAGCGGCACGGTGCCCAGAGGGTTTTCGCCCATGTAATCCTTGCGCAGCGCCCGTGGTGGAAAGGGCAGCATGTGCAGGTCGTATTCGAGCCCCAGCTCTTCGAGCGACCAGAGCGCCCGGAAGGAGCGGGCATCGTGGCAATGCCAGAGTTGCAACATCGCGTTTCCCCGTTGTTTCGACAGCGTGTCGAAGCAAGTTATGGAGCAGATCGCGGCCCGGCCCAAGACGGTTTTTGCCATTCCTTCGCGGCCGGTGGTTTCGAGTTGCCATTTCTTGCCACGCCGCCCCATAATCGAGGCGGCAAGGAGCATGGGAGCGCTTTGCGCCGGCCGCGAGAGCAAGGGGCAGGTCATGGCAAGGATCGTCAGCGCAGTGTCACCTGACTCGGAGCGTTTCCGGGCCAATCGGGCGGGGATGCTCGATCTTCTGGGGCGGATGGAGGCGATCGAGGCACGGACCCGTGCGGCATCGGAGCGGTCGCGGGCGCGCTTCGAGAAGCGCCATCAGCTTTTGCCACGCGACCGGGTTGCGCTTTTGCTCGATCCGGGGCGGCCGTTCATCGAGTTGTCGAAACTGGCGGGCTATGGCCTCGACACGGACGACCTTGAGGCATCGGTGCCGGGTGGCGGGGTGATTGCCGGGATCGGCCATGTCTCGGGGGTGCGCTGCATGATCAACGCCTCGGATTCGGGGATCGCGGCGGGGGCGTTGCAGCCGATGGGGCTCGACAAGCAGATCCGCGCGCAGGAAATCGCGCTCGAAAACCGGCTGCCCTATGTGCAACTGGTCGAGAGCGCGGGCGCGAACCTGATGGATTACCGGGTCGAGGATTTCGTGCGCGGTGGCAATCTTTTCCGCAATCTCGCGCGCCTGTCGGCGGCGGGGCTGCCGGTGGTCACGATCACACATGGCAGTTCGACCGCGGGCGGGGCCTATCAGACCGGGCTTTCGGATTACATCATCATGGTGCGGGGGCGCACGCGGGCGTTCCTGGCCGGGCCGCCGCTTCTGAAGGCCGCGACCGGTGAGGTTGCGACCGAGGAAGAGCTGGGCGGCGCAGAGATGCATACCGGCATTTCCGGGCTGGGCGATTACCTGGCCGAGGATGATCGCGAGGCGCTCGGCCTTGCGCGGTCGATCCTGGCCGATATCGACTGGGATTGCGCGGGCGCGGCGGAGCGTGATTTCGACGAGCCGGCCTGTGACCCGGAGGAGCTTCTGGGCCTGATGCCGATGGATCATCGCCAGCCGGTGGACATGAAAGAGGTGATCGCGCGCATCGTCGATGGTTCGGAGTTCACCGAGTTCGGTGCGCGCTATGGTGGGGCGACGGTCTGTGGCAATGCGCGGATCGCGGGCTGGCCCATAGGGATCATCACCAACAATGGCCCGATCGACCCCGATGGCGCGTCCAAGGCCACGCATTTCATCCAGGCCTGTTGCCAGGCGGGCACGCCGCTTCTCTATCTCAACAACACGACCGGATTCCTGGTGGGGCGCAGCTATGAGGAGGAGGGCAGCATCAAGCATGGATCGAAGATGATCCAGGCGGTGACCAACGCGACCGTGCCGCAATTCACCATTTATTGCGGGGCCTCGTTCGGGGCGGGGAATTACGGGATGTGCGGGCGCGGCTTCCATCCGCGGTTCTGTTTCTCTTGGCCCAACGCCAAGACCGCGGTGATGGGCGGTGAGCAGGCTGCGGGCACGATGGCGGTGGTGCATCAGATGCGCGCAGAACGGCTGGGCGAGGCTTTGGACCACGACAGGCTCGATGCGCTCAAGGCGCGGATCGTCGAGAATTTCAACCGGCAGATGGATGCGTTCCATACCTCGGCGCGGCTTTTGGATGACGGGGTGATCGACCCGCGCGACACCCGTACGCTGATGATCGAGATCATGCAGATCGCGCGCGAGGCCGAAGCGCGGCGGCCCAACACGATCCAGTTCGCGGTGGCGCGGCCATGAGCGGGCCGACACCCTTCACCAAACTGCTGGTGGCCAATCGGGGCGAGATCGCGGTGCGGGTGATGCGCACGGCGCGGAAGATGGGCGTTGGCACGGTGGCGGTTTATTCGCAGGCCGATGCAGGGGCGGCGCATGTGCGCATGGCCGACGAGGCGGTGTGCATCGGCGGGCCTGCGCCGGGGGAGTCCTATCTGCGGATCGGGGCGATCATCGAGGCGGCACGCAAGACCGGGGCGGATGCGATCCATCCCGGCTATGGTTTCCTGGCCGAGAACCCGGAGTTGCCCGCGGCCTGTGCGCAAGCGGGGATCGTCTTCGTGGGGCCGCGGGCCGAGGTGATCCGGGTGATGGCAGACAAGGCCCGCGCCAAGGCGTCGATGGAGGCGGCGGGCGTACCCTGTGTGCCGGGTTACCAGGGCGAGGATCAGGGCGACCAGCGGTTGTTGAGCGAGGCGCGGCGGATCGGCTTCCCGGTGATGATCAAGGCCACGGCGGGCGGCGGCGGGCGCGGGATGCGCCGTGTCGAGCGGGAGCGTGATTTCCCGGGCCACCTGGAATCGGCGAAATCCGAGGCGAAGGGCGCGTTCGGCAGCGATTCCGTGCTGCTGGAAAAGGCGATCGTCGATCCCCGCCACGTTGAAATCCAGATCATGGCCGACCGGCATGGCAACGTGATCCACCTGGGCGAGCGGGATTGCTCGATCCAGCGGCGTCACCAGAAGCTGATCGAGGAGGCGCCGTCGCCCGCCGTCGGCCCCGACTTGCGCGCGGCGATGGGGCGGGCCTCGGTCACGGCGGCCAAGGCGATCGGCTACGAGGGGGCGGGGACGTTCGAATACCTGCTCGATGCGCAAGGCGATTTCCATTTCATGGAAATGAACACAAGGCTTCAGGTCGAGCACCCGGTGACGGAAGCGGTCACCGGGCTCGACCTCGTGGAGATGCAATTGCGCGTCGCGGCGGGCGAGCGGCTGGCGCTCGGCCAGGAGGATGTGAGGTTCGACGGCCATGCGATCGAGCTGCGGCTATGCGCGGAAGACCCCGAGGCGGGGTTCATGCCGCAAGGCGGGCGGCTGACCCTGTGGGAGCCAGCCGATGGCATCCGCGTCGATCACGGGTTGCAGAGCGGGGCTGAGGTGCCGCCGCACTATGATTCGATGATCGCGAAACTGGTCGCGCATGGCCCCACGCGCGAGGACGCGCGCCAGAGGCTGCTGGCGGGGCTGCGGGAAACGGTGGCGATGGGGCTGCGCACCAACAAGGATTTTCTGGGTGACTGCCTTGCACATCCGGTCTTTGCGGCGGGCGGGGCCACCACCGGCTTCGTGGCGGAACATCGCGGAGCGTTGAGTGCTCCCGAGGGGAGCGAGGCGCGTGCCGCGATGCTGGCGGCCGCGCTCTTGCGGGCGGAGCCGGGGATGCGGCTGACCCACGGGTTTTCCGCGCCCCTGCGCTTGATGCGGGGCGAGGTCGAGTATCAGCCACATGTGCAGGTGCGTGGCGATGGGGTCTGCCATGTCGAGATGGCGGGCCATGATGCGCTCGATCTGCGGGTGGTGGAGCGGCGCGGGCACCGCGTCGCCTTCGACATGGCGGGCGCGCGTCGCGTCGCGGTATTTCTTGCCGGGCCAGCGGGCGTTTATGTCCAGACCGCGGGGCGGTGCTTCGATTTCACCGATCTCACTTTCCGGCCCGGCGTGAAGGGCGGGGTGGCAAGCGGCGACGGCACGCTGCGCGCCACGATGAACGGCACGGTGGTTTCGGTGAATGCCGCCGTGGGGGATGTGGTCGAGCCGGGCCAGCCTCTGGTGGTGATCGAGGCGATGAAGATGGAGCATGCCCATGTCAGCCCGGTGGCAGGCCGGGTGACAGCCGTGAACGTGGACAAGGGCGCACAGGTCGGACCCCGTGCCGTTCTGATGGAGATCGCGGCGGGGTAGGCGTGTTGCACGCTTGGCGCGCGTCAGGCTGTCAGGCCGTCATGCGCAGGTCCAGTCCCGCGATGTCGCCGACCAGCGCATTCAGGGCGTCGAGGTCGGAAATCTCGATTCCTTCGGGAACCGTGCGAACGCCGTGCTCCTTCAACCGTGCGAAGCTGCGCGACAGGCTTTCCGGCTTGAGACCCAGGTAGTGGGCGACGAGGTTCTTGTTGAACGGGAGCCGCACGATGTGCCGCTCCTGGTCGGGCTTGGCCTGGCGTATGAGGAAACACGCGAGCCGCTGGACGCCGGAAAAGATCTTGAGCGTTTCGAGCTGTTCAAGGAGCGAATCGTTTTGCTGGAACGCGTGGCCGAGGATGGTGTCGCCGAAGTTCGGATCGTTGCGCATGGTCTGGCATATGGAGCGCGCGGAGACCGAAAGGACGGTGCAGGCGGTGGCGGCCTCGGCCGTGGCCTTGCGCGAAAGCCTGCGGATGCTGTCGGAGAAGCCGAAGGTCTCGCCCGGGGCGTGCAGGGTCAGGATGCTGATCGCGCCGCAGGGCTGGGTGCGGGTGATCTTGATCCACCCTTCCATCAGGACGTAACCGCTTTCGGCCGCATCGCCATGGGTAAACACGCATGAGCCCCGATCGAGGCGCCGGAGAACGGCGTGACGCATCAGCGCCTCGCGCGAGGCGCTGGATGCTTTTGAAAGCACCGGGCAGCGGGTCGCCGCTGCGGCAATGAGGCTTTGCATGTGACGTCTCCTGTTCGCGGTGACACAATGCGCGAGCTGCCGGCGCCCGGCCTTGATGCAGATCAAGGCAACCGCGCGATTCCGTCGTTGGAGAATCGGGCGCGGGGCGGGTGCGGTGGCGCCGGCCCCGAACCGTCAGACCGTGATCGGTTCGAGCACCTGCGGTTCGATCACGTTCACGCCGGGCAGCCCCGCGGCGAGGTCGGACGCGTCCTGTTCGAGCAGCGGGAAGGTGCGGTAGTGGCCGGGGATCACCGTCTTGAAATCGAAATAGCGCTTGGCGGCCCAGGCCGCGCCTTTCATGTCCATGGTGAAATGCCCGCCCGCGCTCAGGATGCCGATATCGGGTTTGTAATAGGCGCCCATCCAGTCCATGTCGGCCATGATGTCGGTATCGCCCGAAGCATAGATCACGTGGCCCTCGGCGGCGATCATGAAGCCGACCTCGGAACCGGCGCCGCGCGGGCCTTCAGGGGTGGCGAAGGTATTGGAATGCGAGGCCGGGACCATCGAGACCCTGACACCGTTCAGATCGACGGTGCCGCCCTTGTTGAAGCCCTCCGCCTCGATGCCTTCGTTCTCGGCAAAATGGCTCATGATGTCGTATTGCCCATAGGCCGGTATGCCGAGCTTGCGACAGAGCGGCAGGATGTCGGCGACGTGATCGAAATGGCAATGGGTAAGCAGGATGTGCGTGGCGCCCTGCACCGCCTCGTCATGGCGGTCCTCGGGCAGCATCGGGTTACCGGTGAGCCAGGGGTCGATCAAGAGGACCTGACCGCCGGTCTCGATGCGCCATGAGCCGTGTCCGAGCCAGATGATGTTCATGAAATGCCTCCCTTGGGATTCGTGTGGTCGAAAGGAGGATAACATGTGTGGGGCGCTGTGCCAGTGGGCGCGGACCGGGACCGGATCAGGACTGGCGGAACGGCGCTCCTGCTTCGCAGATCGCCCCGCCCGCCGTCCCGTGCGCCTCCGGCGGGAGTATTTGGGGCAAGATGAAGGGCTGGACGATGCCTTGGGGGGCTGCATTGTCTTGAAGCCGGACGGCGTGGGCGCTAAGAGCCGGGGCAAGGAATGTCGCAGGAGGCGCGCATGTCGATCGACAAGGAAACCGCCGCGAAGGTGGCAAGGCTTGCCCGGATCCGGGTCGAGCCAGACAGGCTGGAGACGCTGGCCGGGGAGTTCAACGCCGTGCTGGGCTTCATCGAGCAGTTGGGCGAGGTGGATGTCGAGGGGGTCGAGCCGATGGTGTCGGTGACGCCGATGCGGCTCAAGCGGCGCGCGGACGAGGTGACGGATGGCGGCATGCAGGACAAGATCCTGTCGAACGCACCCGATGCGCGGGAAGGGTTTTTCGCGGTGCCGAAGGTGGTCGAGTGATGGCGGAACTGAACCGGATGACGATTGCCGCGGCGCGCGATGCGCTGCGCGCGGGCGAGGTGACGAGCGTGGAATTGACCGAGGCCTGCCTTTCGGCGGTCGAGGGGGCGGGGGCGTTGAATGCCTTTGTTCACCATACGCCGCAGATCGCCATGGAGCAGGCGCGGGCAGCGGACGCGCGGATCAAGGCGGGTGACGCGCCCGCGATGTGCGGGATACCGCTGGGGATAAAGGATCTCTTTTGCACGCGCGGGGTGCCGTCGCAGGCGGGATCGAGGATCCTTGAAGGGTTTCGGCCGGAATATGAATCGACCGTCACGCAGAACCTCTTTGATGCGGGTGCGGTGATGCTGGGCAAGCTCAACATGGACGAGTTTGCCATGGGCTCGTCGAACGAGACGAGCGTGTACGGCAATGCGGTGAACCCGTGGCGGCGCGGCAATAACGATGTGCCGCTGACGCCGGGCGGATCGTCGGGCGGCTCCGCGGCGGCGGTGGCGGCCGATCTGTGCCTCGGGGCGACCGGCACCGACACGGGCGGGTCGATCCGCCAGCCCGCGGCCTTTACCGGGATCACCGGGATCAAGCCGACCTATGGGCGCTGTTCGCGCTGGGGGATCGTGGCCTTTGCCTCGTCGCTCGACCAGGCGGGACCGATGACCAGAACGGTGCGCGACGCGGCGATCATGCTGGAGGCGATGTGCGGGCATGATCCGAAGGACAGCACCAGCGCTGACCTGGCCGTGCCGGATTTCGAGGCGATGCTGACCGGCGACATTCGCGGCAGGAAGATCGGAATCCCGCGCGAATACCGCATGGATGGCATGCCCGACGAGATCGAGGCGCTCTGGGCCGAGGGGCGGCGGATGCTGGAGGATGCGGGCGCGCAGATGGTGGATATCAGCCTGCCGCATACCAAATACGCGCTGCCGGCCTATTACGTGATCGCCCCGGCCGAGGCCTCGTCGAACCTCGCGCGGTATGACGGGGTGCGCTATGGCCATCGCGCGACGCTTGCCCAGGGCGACGGCATCACCGAGATGTATGAAAAGACCCGCGCCGAAGGCTTTGGCGACGAGGTGCAGCGCCGGGTGATGGTGGGCACCTATGTGCTGTCGGCGGGGTTCTATGACGCCTATTACAACCGTGCGCGCAAGGTGCGCACCCTGATCAAGCGCGATTTCGAAGAGGCGTTCGCGGCGGGTATCGACGCGATCCTGACGCCGGCCACGCCTTCGGCCGCCTTTGGCCTCGGCGAGATGAGCGATGCCGACCCGGTGGCGATGTATCTCAACGACGTGTTCACGGTGACGGTGAACCTGGCCGGTTTGCCGGGGATCGCAGTGCCCGCGGGACTCGACAAGCAGGGGCTGCCCCTGGGGTTGCAGCTTATCGGGCGGCCATGGGAAGAGGGCGATCTGCTGAATGGCGCCTATGCGCTGGAACGGGCGGCCGGGTTTGTGGCCAAGCCCGGGAAATGGTGGTAATGACCGCGGGCGAGTCAATGTGGCAGGGTCTGAAAATGCGGTTTTTCCTTTTTGGTGCGGCGCTCGTCGTGCTGGCGGCTTGTGAACCGTCGATCCCGGACAGTGGAGAAGGCGTGGGATTTGGCGACTATTCGGAATACCTCAGGCGCCAGGCGGATCGGGATGCGCAACTGACCGGGGAGGACACGCCCGCGGCACGGGAGGAGCCGGGCGCGCCGCTCTCGGCGACATCGGTCGACGCGGGCGGATCGACCGAGGCCGAGGACGAGGGTGCAGAGGTCGCGGCGGCCGCGCGGGCGGTTCTCGAGTCGACGCGGGCGAATGCGGGCGAGGGATCGACGGAAGAGAGATCGTCCGATCCGGCACCGGATGTCGTCACGGACACCTCCGGGATCTCGCGCGAGAACGATTTCAACGCGGTGGATTCGCGGCGAACGATCGAGGACGATGCGGAGCTGCGCCGCCAGCAACAGGCCCGATACCAGCTGATCGAGCCGACCGAGTTGCCCGCGCGCAGCGGGGAGAACGGGCCCAATATCGTGGAATACGCGCTTTCGACTTCGCATCCCAAGGGGGAAAGCATGTACCGGCGCGGCGGGATCAATGCGCAGGCACGCTATGAACGCAATTGTGCCAAGTATCCGTCGTCCGACCTTGCGCAACTGGAATTCCTCGAGAGGGGCGGGCCGGAGCGTGACCGGCTGGGGCTCGATCCCGATGGCGACGGTTATGCCTGTAGCTGGGATCCGGCGCCGTTCCGCACGGTGCGCGGGAACTGACCCTGCTGATGGACCCGGTCTGGTGCCCGTCGCCCAATTTCGGGCCGCGGCGCGCGGGAGCCAGGCCCGACATGGTGGTGATTCACTATACGGCGATGCAGAGCGCGGAGGCGGCGCTGGATCGGTTATGCGACCCGGCGGCCGGGGTGTCGGCGCATTTCATGGTCTGCGAGTGCGGACGCGTCTGGCAGATGGTCGAGGAAGAGGCCCGCGCCTGGCATGCCGGGGCGGGGAGATGGGGCGCCGTGCGCGATGTCAATTCTCGATCTGTCGGGATCGAGTTGGCGAACCGGGGCGATCATCCCTTTGGCGAAGCGCAGATCGCGGCGCTGGAAGGGCTGATGCGCGGGATCATGGATCGTTGGTCGATCCCGCCCGAACGGGTGATCGGCCATTCGGACATTGCGCCGGGGCGCAAGAGCGACCCGGGGCGGCGGTTCGACTGGCGCCGGCTGGCGTTGCAGGGGCTGGGCGTGTGGCCCGGGCGGGCGGTGCCGGGCGATTTCGCGCGTGACGCGGCGCGGTTCGGCTATCCGGTCGGGGATGTGGCTGAGGACGTGATCCTCGCGGCGTTCCGGCAAAGGTTTCGGCCATGGGGCCGGGGGCCGCTCTGCGATGCGGACAGGGCGGCGATGGCTGACCTGGCGGCGCGTTTCCCCGTTGACCGGGGCGTGCCGAATGCCTAACTGGAACCTGCGCGGAGGGCCGGATGGCCGCGCGGGGCCTTCGGGTCCTGCGAGGAAAGTCCGGACTCCACAAGGCAACGGTGCCGGGTAACGCCCGGGCGGGGCAACCCGACGGAAAGCGCCACAGAGAAGAGACCGCCACGCGCACCGCTTAGCGGCGCGCTGGTAAGGGTGAAACGGTGGGGTAAGAGCCCACCGGGGGGCTGGCAACAGCGCCCGCATGGCAAGCCCCACCGGGAGCAATGCCGAATAGGGATCGCGCGCCGGCCTGATCCTGGACCCAGGTCCGGGATATCGCGGCAGGGGCGCCTTGGCCCGAGCGATCCGGGTTGGCAGCTTGAGCCCGCGGGCAATCGCGGGACCAGAGGAATGGTCATCCAGAGGGGGCGACCCCTTGGACAGAATCCGGCTTACAGGCTCTCCGCGCGTTCCTGTCGACAAGTCGTCACAGGCTGGAAACCCGTGGCGCGGTGACCTATGATCCATCCATGCGAGGACGGCCTCCCCCGTTGATCGGGCGATATGTCCGGGACGACCCGGAGAATGATTGGGGGCTGCGACATGCGCAACACCAGGGAAAGGATTATTCACGCGGTTTCCTTCGAGGTTTCGGGCCTCTTGATCCTTACGGTGCTCGGGTCGTGGGGACTGGGCTATCCGGTGACGGAGATGGGCACGGTTGCCCTCGTGGGCACGACCCTGGCGATGGTGTGGGTCTATATCTACAACCTGGCGTTCGACCGGGTGCTTGTGCGACTGACCGGCGCTCTGCGCAAGCCGATATGGCTCAGGATCATCCATGCGATACTCTTCGAGGCGGGGCTGCTGATCATCCTGTTGCCATTCATCGCATGGCATTTGGGTATCGGGTTTGTCGAGGCGTTCTGGCTCGATCTTTCGATGGCGGCATTCTATCTGCTTTACGCGTTCGCATTCAACTGGGTCTATGATCTGATGTTTCCGCCCGGTGGGGTCGAGAAACGTGGTTGACTCGCCTGCGCTATCCCTTAAAAGGCAGGCTTCATGAGAATTTCGCGGGTGTGATCACGCCCGCCGCAGGAGAAGACCAATGGCGAAGCCGACCACCATCAAGATCCGCCTGAACTCGACCGCGGGCACGGGCCATTTCTACGTGACGAAAAAGAACGCGCGCACGATGACCGAGAAGATGAGCATCCGCAAGTATGACCCGGTCGCGCGCAAGCATGTCGAATACAAGGAAGGCAAGATCAAGTAGGATCGCCTGACCTTTGCATCATTTGAAGCCGCGCCTTCGGGGGCGGCTTTTTCTTTTGGCTTGACGGTTCGGCCATTGCCGCCCGCCTGCATCGCGCCCGGTCGGTGGCATCCGCTGCGCATCTGTTCCCGGGACGCGCGGTGCGAATTTTTCCTTTCGTGGCGCGGCAAGCTGCGCTAAGGCACGAGGTGCTTCGGTCCGGACGGGAAACCGTCCGGTGAAAAGGGAACACGGTGCGCCAGGCCCAGGCTTGGCAATTCCGTGACTGCCCCCGCAACTGTAAGCGGCGAGCGAAGCCGGACCATGTCACTGTTGCGCGGATCGCGCGATGGGAAGACCCGGCCAAGCGACGACCCGCGAGTCAGGAGACCTGCCGGAGTGATCACCCTGTCCGGGCGCGGGGCGCGCATCGGCAACGGACCTTCCGTAGTGGTGGCATCCTCACCGTCTGCGGACTCGATCTTTCTTCCGCAGGCACAGACTCGAAGCTTCGCGCGATGCGCGAACGGAAGGAAGACGACGACATGACACGACCCATTACCAGAACCGGCCTGCTGACCTCATCTGCGGTGGCTGCGCTGATTGCGCAAGCACCGGCCCTTCATGCCCAGGAAGGCGACGTGACCGACCTCGGCACGCTTGTCCTCTCGGGCAGCCTGATCCCGCAACCGATGAGCAAGACCGGCGCCACGGTCGATATCCTCGAAGAGGACGACCTCGACGGGGACACGCGGCCGCTGGCCGATACGCTGTCGCGCAAGCCGGGCCTGAGTTTCACGCAAAGCGGGCCGCTTGGACAAACGAGCAGCCTCTCCGTCCGGGGCTTGCCGGCGCGATATGTCGGTGTGCGCATCGACGGGATCGACGTGACCGACGCCGCGGGCACGCAGGTGCGGTTCGATTTCGGCGGGCTGACCAATGCGGGGCTCGATCGGGTCGAACTGCTCAAGGGGTCGCAATCGGCGCTTTACGGCTCCGAGGCGATCGGCGGCGTGGTCGATATCACGACCGCGCGGCCAACGAAGCTCGGCTTTTCCACGCGGGTCGGCGTGGAGGCGGGGAGTTACGGCACCTATTCCGGCAACGTGATGCTGGGATACAAGGACGACCGCGGCGAGGTTGCGCTGAATGTCTCGCGCCTCGAGAGCGAGGGGTTCTCGGCCCTGTCGGACAATACCGAGAAGGACGGTGCCGAGCAGACCACCGCGAACCTGACCCTGCGTTATGACGTGAGCGAGGCCGTCACGGTGGGCGGTGCGATCTACTATCGCGATCTCGATTTCGACTTTGACAACATCGCCGGCGATCCGAGCGGTACCGGGCAGACCCGGGAGCGCGGTGCGCGCGTTTTTGCCGAGTTGACCACCGGGCGGGTCACCCATGAATTGAGCTACAGCCATTTCGAGTCGAACCGCGACCTGGAGACGGCGACCTATACCTCGACCTTCGACAGCACGCGCGACCAGGTCGCCTATTTGGGCAGCGCGTCACTGGGCGGGGCGTCGAACGCGACTCTGAACTTCGGGCTCGACTATACCGAGGAGCGTTACAAGACGGTGGGCGGCGCCGATACGCGCTCGGCATTTGCCGAGCTTCTGTTGCAGCCCGGTGATTTCGACCTGTCGCTGGCCCTGCGCCACGACGAGCATTCGCAGTTCGGCGGTCACGCGAGCGGGCGGGTCGCCGGGGTCTGGCATGTCACGGACGCGACCGATATTCGCGCCACGCTGGCCACCGGGTTCCGTGCGCCGTCGCTCAACGAGCTTTACGGTCCGTTCGGCGGCAACCCCGCGCTTGACCCCGAGCAGAGCCGCAGTGCCGAGCTGGGCGTCGAACATCGGTTCGGCAGTGTCGGGTCGGTCCGCGGGACGCTGTTTTACACCGAGGTCGATGACCTGATCGATTACAACTTTCCCACGGGTTATGTGCAGGTGCCGGGCACATCGGTCAGCAAGGGATTCGAGATGTCGGGGCGCTATGCGCTGAGCGGCCAATACACGATCTATGGCACCTATACCCATGTCGATGCCAAGGATGGCAACGGCCAGCGCCGCGCCGGGGTGCCGCGCAACACGACCGTGCTGGGGCTGGACGCGGAGGTCACGCCGAAGCTGTCGGGCAATATCGAGGTCAAGCATGCGAGTGGCGCCGAGGCGAGTGCCTTTGCCCCGGCGAGCCACAAGGTCGGTGATTACACGCTCGTCAATGTCGGGTTGGATTATGCCGTGGTGGACAACGCCCGGGCCTATCTGCGCATCGAGAACCTGACCGACGAGGATTACGAGACCGTTGGCGGTTATAACCAGCCGGGTCGTTCCGTGTATTTCGGGATTCGTGCGGAGTTCTAGGGTGGTGGCGATGAAACCACGTGCATTGGACATTCGGCATGGCAGGGGTATCTCCGTGTCGGTGACGGACGCGACGCGGCATTGTGAAGGCAGCGCCCGTCCCGGGGTGGGCGTGAAGCGCCCGCCCGTTGGGCGGAGCGGGCGCTGCCCTGCGTCCCGCCGGTCGGATCAAGCGAATCCTCCGAAACGCTTTGGGCAATTTCGCGAACCCGATTCGCGGGATTCCGGCGTCAGGTGACAAGGGTCATTGCCATAACCCTGGCCGCTGCCCTCTTCCTGGGGGCCATGGCGCCAATGGCGGCGGCAGAACAGACCGAGTCGCCGCCACCGTCTGATGCGGCACCCGGGCGCGTGGTGTCGATGAACCTTTGCACCGACCTGCTTGCCATGTTGCTGGCGGGCGAGGGGCAGCTCTGGTCGGTGTCGCAGATGTCGCTCGATCCGATGGTGTCGCCGCTGGTCGAAGAGGCGCGCGAGCTTGAGATCAACCATGGCCGCGCCGAGGAGATCTTCCTGATGCGCCCCGACCTAGTGCTGGCGAACACCCTGTCGCCGCGCAGCACGGTTGCGATGCTGGAGCGGCTGGGCATCCGGGTGGAGCAGTTTGCCCCGGCCAGCACGCTCGAGGATGTGCGCGACCGGATCATGCAGATGGGCCGGGTTCTGGGGCGCGAGGGGGCGGCGCAAGCGCTTCTGGCGCGGTTCGACACGCGGCTGGAGGCACTGGAGGCGGGTGAGGGACCGCGCCCGCGCGCGGTGATCTATCACGCCAATGGCTATGTTTCCGGGCGCGGGAGCCTGTCGGGTGACATCCTCGACCGGGCCGGGTTCGAGAATGCCGCCCATGCGGCGGGATATGATTCGGGGCAGGTCATGCCGCTTGAGGTTCTGGCGCTCACCGACCCCGATCTTGTGGTCACGGCCCGGACCTATCCCGGCGGGTCGCGCTCGGAAGAGGTGTTGTCGCATCCGGTGTTGCGTGCGTTCCGGGCGGGACGCGCGGGGGCCGTGATCGAGGATCAGAGCTGGGTCTGTGGCACGCCGTTCGTTCTCGACGCGGTCGAGGACCTGGCCGAGGTGCGGCGGCGCATCGCTGCGCGGGAGGGCGAGTGATGCGGCTTGCATTGCCTTTGCTGGTCGCGGTGGCGGTGCTGTTCCTGGTCTCGCTTCTGACCGGACCGGCCGAGATCGGCTTGGGGCGCAGCCTGGCTGCGCTCTTTGCCGGGGGCGAGGACCCGGTTGCGCTGGTGATGCGCGATATCCGCCTGCCCCGGGCGCTTCTGGCGGTGATGATCGGGGCGAGTCTTGGCCTGTCGGGGGCGGCGATGCAGGGCTACCTGCGCAACCCGTTGGCCGAGCCGGGGCTGATCGGGGTGTCGGGGTCGGCGGCGCTGGGCGCGGTCCTGGCAATCCAGACGGGGCTGGCCGCCACCTTTGCGCTGGGCCTGCCGCTGGCGGCCTTGGCGGGCGCGCTGGGCGGGGTTCTCCTGGTGATGGCGCTTGCCGGGCCTCGGGGCACGTCGCTCACCCTGATCCTCGGGGGGATCGCGGTGTCGTCGCTGGCGGGGGCCTTGACCGCGCTTGTCCTGAACCTTTCGCCCAACCCTTTTGCCGCCAGCGAGATCGTGTTCTGGATGATGGGGTCGCTGGCCGACCGATCGATGACCCATGTCTGGCTGGCGCTGCCGCTGATGGTGGTCGGCTGGGCGTTGCTGGCAGGGCTGGGTCGGGGGCTCGATGCGCTCATCTTGGGCGAGGACGCGGCGCAGGCGATGGGGATCGACATGGCGCGGCTGCGGCTGATGCTGGTGGTTGGCACGGCCTGCGTGGTCGGTGCGGGCACCGCGGTGGCGGGGGCGATCGGCTTTGTCGGGCTGGTGGTGCCGCATATGTTGCGCCCGCTGGTGGGGGGGCATCCCGGGCGGCTCTTGTGGGCCTCGGCGCTGGGCGGGGCGGCGATGGTTCTGCTGGCCGATATCGCGGTGCGGGTGATCCTGCCCGATCGTGATCTGAAGCTCGGGGTGCTGACCGCGCTGGTGGGGGCGCCGCTCTTCCTGCATCTTATCCTGCGGCTGAGAAGGGAGCGGATATGAGCCTCGTTTCGGTCAATGACCTCGGCGTGCGGCTGGACGGGCGCGCGGTATTCTCCGGCGTCAGTTTCGAGATCGGCACGGGCGAGGTCGTGGGGCTGATCGGGCCGAACGGGGCGGGCAAGACCACGCTGATGCGTGCTGTGCTGGGCCTTTTGTCGTTCGAGGGGAGCAGTTCGCTGGCTGCGTTGCCGGCGGCCGAGCGCGCGCAGGTGGCGGCGTGGATGCCGCAAGCGCGCGAGATCGCCTGGCCGGTAAGCGTGGAGAGCGTGGTGATGCTGGGCCGGGTGCCGCATCTGGGCACGTTGCAACGGCCCGGTGTCGAGGACCGCGCCCGCGTCGCGGCAGCGCTGGAGCGGATGGAGCTTGCCGATATGCGAGACCGTCCGGCAACGCAGCTTTCGGGGGGCGAGCAGGCGCGGGTTCTCATTGCGCGGGCGCTGGCGCAGGATACGCCGCTCCTGATCGCGGATGAGCCGATTGCCGGGCTTGATCCGGCGCACCAGATTTCCACGATGCAGAGCTTTGCCGCCCTCGCCGAGGCTGGGAAATCGGTACTGGTGTCGATGCATGACCTGGGGCTTGCGGTGCGCCATTGCACGCGGCTCATCCTTCTGGGCGAGGGGCGGATGATTGCCGACGGGCCGCCGGGCGAGGTTCTCACGCCCGAGCGGCTGGCAAGGGTGTTCGGCATTTCGGCCTGGTATCAGGTGACCGAAGAGGGACCGGTTTATCAGCCGCTGGAGGTTCTGAGGTGAGCGGCGCGGGGGTGCGTCTTGACCGGCCCTGGCTGGAATTCGATCTGGGGGCCGAGATGGAGGTGCTGAGCTGGGCGGTGAACCGGCCGGGGCGGGTGCGCGCCCGGCGTATCCTGTGGCGCGAGGTGCGCAATGCCGACCTGCCCGAGGATCTTGATGCGGTTGAGTGGCTCGAGCGCGCTTTGCGGGCGCGGGATGCGCTCGATGCGGTGACGTTCCTGACTTCGCGCGACGTGGGCTGTTTCACGCAGGGCGAGGCCCGTGTGGGCGCGGCAATTGCCCATGCGGTGGCCACCGTGGGGCTTTCGAATGCCGAGCGGGTGGGCCACAGGATCGACCGGACGGGCCATGACTGGGGCACGATCAACGTGGCGCTGCGGGTGAATCTCGGCTTGACCGAGGCGGCGCTGATCGAGGCGATGAGCATCGCGGTCGAGGCGCGCACAGCGGCGGTGATCGCGGCCGATCTGCCGCTTGGCCCCGGCCCGGCGACGGGCACGGGCACGGATTGCGTGGCATTGGCCGCACCGGCGGGCGATCTGCCCTATGCCGGGCTGCACACCGATCTGGGCGAGGCCACGGGCCGCGCGGTTTACGGCGCGGTGCTGGAGGGCGCGCTGGCGTGGAAGGCGACATACGGGGGCGAGGGGTAGGGTTTGTTACCTGATGCAGGATGCCCGGTAAGGGGTGGGCATCGGGGAAGAGTTCCTTGTCTCTGGGCGTAATTGCCATTTGACGGTTTGGAGTCCAGTGTGAAGGATGCCGCGCTTGGCTTGAATGTCCGGTGTACGGAACAGGTCGAACGTTTGCGACCTTGCCCGCAGTTCGATATTGGGATCTCATGTGGGAAGCTGTTTGTTCGGGGAAAGTAAATGACCTGTGGCGATTTCGACGCGCCAGAAATTCCTGACGACCTTTTTGAATGCGCGATACTCCTTAAAAACAACATCATTGGTCTTACGACTGAGGGTGGTTCGGAGTCCGAGTATAAATTGGCCAGAAGAAAGCTAATGGAAGACCCGGCAAGCAAGCGGCTTCTTCCAGAGTTTGTGCGTTTCTCAAATGATGCCGCTTCGGTGCGTTCAGCGTTATCAAGCGTAGCAAGTGGTTCGGGTTCTTGGGCTCTACGCCGAGGCCACGTTATCGATGCTTTCGTTCCAATATTGACCTTCCTAGAATCAGGTGGCGGTGCGGCAGACGCTACGATCACAGATGGTCTTGATGTCTATGATGCGCCTGCCGTCCAAGCTTTTTGGGCGAAGGCTCTGGACAGACGAACCATGGACCCAGACGGCGCTGTTACCGCCGCCAGCACACTTCTTGAAGAAGTCTGCAAACACATAATCGAAGACAGCGGCGGAAAGTGGGAAACCAAATGGAACGTGCCGAAGCTATACGCAGAGGCTGCAAAGGTTTTGAAGCTCGCACCGTCGCAGCATCAGGAAGAAGTCTTCAAAACGATTTTAGGAAACTGCCAGAGTGTCGTTCAGAGTATTGGTTCTCTGCGCAACAAAGGTGGCGATGCCCATGCTGGGGGGCGCTTGCGAGTTCCATTCAAGCCGCGTCACGCCGCTTTAACTGTCAACCTGGCTGGGTCCATGGCCTTGTTTCTGATCGAGACTTGGCAAGCGAGAATTGAGGAGCAACGGATCAGCGGTTCTTAGCCGCGACACCACCCTGGAGCTGCCATTGGCCAAGTCGAAGCGAAAGCCAGTTTTGTCCGCATGGCTGACCTTCGGACTTCGTTCCCGCAATCCAAGACATGTCGTCCTTGATCGAATTCGCCCTGCCCGGAACAGCGGCGAAGCCGGCCGGGCGGCACACGGCCGCCCCCCGGCCGGGTGCTATTGATGGCTTGCGCATCGGTCTGGGCTAGGGAAGACGTTGCTGGATAAATTGCCCCACGCCGA
>NZ_JAWLDS010000035.1:0-28055 GCF_041686535.1 Aquicoccus sp.
GCCCACGCCCTATCGGCGCTATGCGATGGGGCCGGTGTGGCGGAATGAGAAGCCCGGGCCGGGGCGGTATCGCCAGTTCTATCAATGCGATGCGGATACCGTGGGCGCGGCCAGCGTGGCGGCGGACGCCGAGATCTGCGCGATGCTGGCGGATTGCCTCGAAGAGGTGGGCATTGCGCGCGGGGATTACATCGTGCGGGTGAATAACCGGAAGGTGCTCAATGGGGTTCTTGTGAGCATATTTGGGTTTGACCCCAATTCTAACGTCAAGAATATTGACGCAGACATTGCTGCACTTCGCGAAACCCTCGAAAAGCACGATTCAATACTAAGGACAATCGACAAGTTTGACAAAGTCGGCGCGGAAGGGGTGCGAGAACTCCTTACGAAAGGGCGTAAAGATCGGTCGGGTGCTTTCATCGATGGCGTGGGACTCACAAATTCGCAGGCCGCAAAAGTAATCGATTTCTTAACGTGTCGCGGAAAAAACAACGTTGAAACACTCGAACAACTTCGTGCCGCTGTCGGAAAGAGTGGGATTGGCGAAGAGGGGGTAAATGAACTTCAAGAGATTGCCACTCTTCTCGACGCCCAAGGCTACGGCCCCGACCAGATCGTGATCGACCCCTCGGTGGTGCGTGGTCTCGGTTATTACACCGGGCCGGTTTACGAGGCCGAGCTGACCTTTGAAATCCTCGACGAGAAGGGGCGCAAGCGGCAATTCGGGTCTGTTGCGGGGGGCGGGCGTTATGATGATCTGGTGAAACGTTTCACCGGGCAGGCGGTGCCGGCGACGGGGGTGTCCATCGGTGTCGATCGCCTGTTGGCGGCGCTGCGTGAGAAGGGGCGGATCGAGGCGCGCGATGTGGGGCCGGTGGTGGTGACGGTGATGGATCGTGACCGGATGGCCGATTACCAGGCGATGGTGGGGGAATTGCGCCGTGCCGGCATCCGCGCCGAGGTTTACCTCGGCAATCCGAAGAATTTCGGCAACCAGCTCAAATACGCCGACAAGCGCCATAGCCCGGTCGCGGTGATCGAGGGTGAGGACGAGAAGGCGCGCGGCGTGGTGCAACTCAAGGATTTGATCCTGGGGGCCAAGATCGCCGAGAGCGCCACGCTGGAGGAATGGAAGGAACGCCCGAGCCAGTTCGAGGTGCCGCGCGCCGACCTTGTGGCCAAGGTCCGTGAAATCCTTGCCGGGCAAGACGCAGGATGATCATGCGCACCGGTATCAAGGCCGAGGCCGCACGGCTGAAGGCGCTGTTCGAGGCGGCGGGCGCGCGGCCGGTCGAGGCGCCGGTTCTGCTCCCGGCCGAGGCGCTTCTCGATCTTTATGGCGAGGACATTCGCGCGCGCGCCTATACCACGTCGGACACGTTGCGCGGTGAGCAGATGCTGCGCCCGGATTTCACCGTTCCGGTGGTGCAGATGCACATGGCGGACGGGGCCGAGCCCGCACGCTATACCTATGCAGGCGAGGTGTTTCGTCGCCAGGAGGACGATGCCGAGCGCGCCAATGAATATGTCCAGGTCGGATACGAGGTGTTCGAGCGCGACAATCCGGCGGCCGCGGATGCCGAGGTGTTCGCCCTGATCCAGTCGGTGCTGACAGGGCTGCCGCTCAGGGCGGCGACGGGCGATATCGGGCTTTTGACGGCGGCGGTTTCGGGATTGAACACGACCGAGCGGCGCAAGGCGGCGCTGATGCGTCATATCTGGCGGCCAAGGCGCTTCCGGGCGCTGATGGACCGGTTTTCGGGCCGGGCCGAAATGCCGCCCACCCGCGCGGCGCTTCTGGCGAATGCGGACCCGATGGCTGCCGCGGCGCCAGTGATCGGTTTGCGCGGTCTGGACGAGATCGAAGCGCGGATCGCGGCGCTGCGTGAAGATGCCGCTGCGCCGCCGATTTCCAAGGGCGAGGTGGTATTGATGGACGCGCTCCTGTCGGTGCGCGAGACGGTGCCTTACGCGCTTGAGCAACTTCACGATCTGGCGGTGGACATGCCTGCGATCGCGCCTGCGGTCGAGCGGCTCAAGGCGCGGGCGGGGGCGATGGCGGCGCGGGGCGTGGATGTCAAACGGCTCGATTTCGAGGCGTCATACGGCCGGACGCAGATGGAATACTACGACGGTTTCGTGTTTGGATTCCATGCCGAAACTCGTCCCGATCTGCCCCCTGTCGCCACGGGCGGGCGCTATGACGCGCTGACCCGGATGTTGGGGCGCGGCGGCGAGATCCCGGCCGTGGGCGGCGTGGTGCGCCCCGGGCTGATGCAGATGCTGCGGGAGGGCCGGGAATGAGCGTCAAGCTGGGTGTGCCGTCCAAGGGGCGGCTGATGGACAAGACGTTCGACTGGTTCGGAGCGCGCGGGATCACGCTGGCGCGGACCGGGTCGGATCGCGAATATGCCGGGGCAGTCGAGGGGATCGACGGGATCGAGCTTGTGTTGCTGTCGGCAGGTGAAATCCCGCGAGAACTGGCCGCAGGGCGCATTCACCTTGGCGTGACGGGCACGGATCTCGTTCGCGAAAAGCTCGGCGGATGGGAGCGGCAGGTCGAGGAGCTCGCACCCCTTGGGTTCGGCCAGGCCGATCTGGTGATCGCGGTGCCGGCGTTCTGGGTGGACGTGGACACGCTTGACGATCTCGATGCGGCGGCGGCTGCCTTTCGGGCGAAGCACGGGTTTCGCATGCGGATCGCGACCAAGTATCATCGGCTGGTGCGTGAATTCCTGCGCGATCAGGGGGTGGCTGATTATCAACTGGTTGATAGCCAGGGCGCAACCGAGGGCACGGTCAAGAACGAGACCGCAGAGGCGATTGCCGACATCACGTCCAGCGGTGACACGCTGCGCGCCAATCATCTGAAGATTCTGGCCGATGGGCTGGTGCTCAAATCGCAGGCCACGCTGTTTCGGTCGCGCATGGCCCCCTGTGACAAGACTGACCGCAAGGTGATGGCCCGGCTGCTGGAGCGGTTGCAGGTGAATTGATGAAGGCGCCCCCGGCGCGGTGCTTTTCAGTTTCATGAACCGCTTGATCGAGGGCACAGGCGTGAATTTCGACTATGCCGGCGAAGAGGCATTGCGCGACAGCTACCGGCTATATGGCGAAAAGCTCAAACGGATGGTGGCCGAGAAACCCTTATCGGGGCGGATTACAGAACCCCGATTTCCGCGAGCTTGGCCGAAAGCTCCGGCGGCAGATCGTCATCGCTGGTCCGACCAGGGGAGATATCGGGTGGTGCGTCTTTTGGATCGAGATAGCGCCAGCCCTGGAACGGTCGTTTGAGCGCGGGCGCGGTGCGGAGCAATTCGGGGTCGAGCACGATGGCGCAGCGGCGGATGCCGTCCTGCCGTGTCACTTCGTCAAGCCGCAGGATGCGCTGGCGCGCCTGCACCACGCCCTTGATCACCCAGAAGATCGAGCCTCCATCCAGCAGCTCGGCCTCGCGGCGCGGCCACATTCGGGTGACGTGACGCGGCAATCCATCCGCGGTCTGGGCCTCTTTTCGGGTCTGCCATGCGGTCAGATCATCCACCGTTTCGGTGCCGACGCTGAGCTTGATAAGGTGTATCTTGTTCGACAATTGTTCGCCTCCACCAGATATGGTAGATTAGGGGCCTTCCATTGATTCTGCCACAGGTTCTGACGAATTCCTTTCGTGTCGGCCATGCCGTGATTGACCGCGACGGCACGTCCGCCTAGTTTCGTCTCTCTGCACACCACCGGCCGAGGACACTGCCCATGACCCGTTTCGCTGCCCCGATCGCCGAACAGATATGGGACATGAAATACCGCCTGAAGCAGGCCGATGATACGCCTGTGGACATGAGCGTCGAGGATACGTGGCGGCGAATCGCGCGGGCACTGGCCAAGGTCGAGACCGACCGGGAGAGTTGGGAAGAGCGATTCTATCACGCGCTCGAGGATTTCAGGTTCCTGCCTGCCGGCCGGATCACCGCCGGTGCGGGAACCGCGCGCAGCGTGACCCTGTTCAACTGTTTCGTGATGGGCATCATCCCCGACAGCATGGCCGGCATTTTCGACATGCTGAAAGAGGCCGCACTGACCATGCAACAAGGTGGCGGTATCGGCTATGACTTCAGCACCATCCGGCCCAGGGGGGCCGAGGTCAGGGGCGTGGCGGCGGATGCCAGCGGCCCGCTTTCCTTCATGGACGTGTGGGACGCGATGTGCCGTACCATCATGAGCGCCGGCAGCCGCCGTGGTGCGATGATGGCGACGATGCGCTGTGATCACCCGGATATCGAGGATTTCATTTCCGCGAAATCCGATCCGGCGCGGCTGCGCATGTTCAACATGAGCGTGCTGGTGACGGATGCCTTCATGGAGGCGGTGAAGTCGGGTGGCATGTGGGATCTCGAGTTCGACGGCAAGGTCTATCATACGGTCGAAGCGCGCGACCTGTGGAACAGGATCATGCGCGCAACCTATGATTATGCCGAGCCGGGGGTGATCTTCATCGACCGCATCAACCAGGCCAACAACCTTGGCTATTGCGAGACGATCTCGGCCACGAACCCTTGTGGCGAACAGCCTCTGCCGCCCTATGGCGCCTGCCTGCTGGGCTCGATCAACCTTGCGCGGCTGGTGAAAGACCCGTTCGGCGAAAGGGCGCAGATCGACAAGGGTGAACTGGCCGATCTGGTGACTGTCGCGGTGCGGATGATGGATAACGTGGTGGATGCGTCGCGTTTCCCGCTCGAGGCACAGGCGCGCGAGGCGCAGGCCAAGCGCCGGATCGGGCTGGGGGTGACCGGGCTGGCCGATGCGTTGCTGATGATGGGGCTCAGATATGGCAGCGATGAAGCCGCTGCGCAGACCGAAACCTGGTTGCACGAGGTTGCGCGGGCGGCCTACCTGGCTTCGGTCGATCTGGCGCGGGAAAAGGGGGCGTTTCCGCTCTTCGACGCCGAGAAATTCCTGGCCTCTGGCACGATGCAGCAGATGGATGCGGATGTGCGTGCGGCAATTGCCGAACATGGAATCCGCAACGCGCTTTTGACGTCGATCGCGCCGACCGGCACGATCAGCCTTTATGCCGGGAATGTCTCGAGCGGGATCGAGCCGGTCTTTGCCTATGCCTACAAGCGCAAGGTCCTGCAAAAGGACGGGTCGCGGACCGAGGAAGAGGTGGTCGATTTCGCCGTCCAGATGTGGCGCGACCGGTTCGGCGACGAACCGCTCCCCGAATATTTCGTCAACGCCCAGACACTTGCGCCGTCGGATCATGTCAGGATGCAGGCAGCGGCGCAGAAATGGGTGGACAGCTCGATCTCGAAAACGATCAACGTGCCCGAGGATATCGGGTTCGAGGCGTTCAAGGATGTTTACATGCAAGCCTATGAGACGGGCTGCAAGGGCTGCACCACCTACCGGCCGAACGAGATCACAGGCAGCGTGTTGAGTGTGAGCGAAAAGACCGAGGACGCCCCCGAGGCCGATCAGGGCGCGGATGTGATCTACATGTCCGAACCGCTCGACCGGCCCAAGGCGCTGGAAGGGACGACCTACAAGCTCAAATGGCCCGACAGCGAGCATGCGATCTATCTCACGGTGAACGATATCGTGGTCAACGGTACGCGCCGGCCGTTCGAAGTGTTCATCAACTCCAAGAACATGGAGCATTTCGCCTGGACCGTTGCGCTGACAAGGATGATCTCGGCGGTGTTCCGGCGCGGTGGCGACGTGTCTTTCGTGGTCGAGGAACTCAAGGCCGTGTTCGACCCGCGCGGCGGCGCGTGGATGGAGGGCAAATACATCCCGTCGATCCTCGCGGCGATCGGTGGCGTGATCGAACGGCACCTGATCTCGATCGGTTTCATCGCAGGCGAGGGCATGGGCCTCAAAACCGATCCGCAGGCCCAGGTAGTCAATCTCGACGCACCACCAAGAGGCGCGGCCTGCCCCAGTTGCGGACAGTATGACATGCGCATGGTCGAAGGCTGCATGACCTGCATGAGTTGCGGCCACTCGAAATGCGGCTGACGCTCAAGGAAAGAGGAACGTTGCGGCCGCGCAATTGCACCCGCGGAAGTGCCGGGAACTCGTGGCAATGCTGTGCGTTACAACGGCTATCGACGCCGTGACCACCCTCAAAGATGTGGCGCGGATACCGCGAGAGGACATGCCGAAACGCGTGGCCATGCTCACCACGATGATCATGGAAAAGTTCCTCGATCCGGGGGATGCTTCCGTGAGTAGGTATCGAGGCCAACCACAGAGATGAAGGGCTGATCAGGAGAAGAAATCCCAAGCATATTTTCCGGGACATCCCGGCTCGATCCAAGCCGCCCTTAAGGCAAAATGGAGGATCCAAGATCCAAGCTTTGCAAATATTGCATGAACATCAATGCCTTGAATTGATGTTGTGGCGGACCGAGGAGGATTCGAACCCCCGACCCCCTGATTCGTAGTCAGGTACTCTATCCAGCTGAGCTATCGGTCCGTTGAGGGCGTGGGATAGCCTCAAGGGTCAGGCAATGCAAGGGGCAAATCACGATTTTTCGGCCTTACGACCATTGACCGCGCTGCTCGCTTCGGACCAGCCAGCGTCGCTTTCGCCCCGGGGCAGGCGGATGGTGAATGCCGTTCCCTCGGGCCCGGTGTGATCCAGCAGAAGCTTGCCACCATGCCCGCGCACAAGTTCGGCCGATATCGCAAGCCCCAGCCCGGAACCACCTTTGCGCGCCCCGCCCTGAAAGGCGGTAAAGAGATGCTCTTGCGCCTTGGGCGGAAGGCCGGGGCCTGTATCGCTCACGGTGATGATCCAGTGGCTGTCATCCTCATGCGCCGCCACGGCAATTTCACCGCCCTGCCCGCTTCCCGTGATCGCCTGACGGGCATTGCGCACAAGATTGGAAAGCACCCGGTAAAGCTGTTCGGGATCGGCCAGTATGATCAATCCAGCGGGAACGTCCTCGGCGAAACTCACATCGGCATCGCCAACCGCCAGCCGCTCGCTGGCGACAACATCGCCGACCAGTTCGGACAGGTTGAGCCGCGAGAGCCGGGGCTCGGGTTCCTCGGCCTTGCCGAAGGCAAGCGTGGTCTCGCACAGGTTGACCGCCCGCGTAATCGAATTGACGAGCTTGGGGGCCATGCGCTGAACGGCCGGGTCCTTGCTCATCTCGATCCGGTCGGTGAACAGCTGCGCACTGGTCAGGATGTTGCGCAGGTCGTGGCTGATCTTGGCCACGGCGCCACCCAGCTGGGCCAGGCGTTCCTTCTGCTTCAGGGCCTGTGTCAATTGCGTTTCGAGCGATTTGAGCGCCTCTTCGGCCTCGCGCAGCTCAACCACGCCCGCGGTAGGAATGATGATGCGGCGCGAATCCTCGGGATCGGCGGCATAGCGCTGCATCTGCGCCACCACCCGCTTGATCGGTTTGACCAGGATCGCGCGCACCACGAAAAACAGCAGTGCCGCGGTGATGACCGAGATCACCGCCGAGAGCAGCAGAATGCGCAACCCGTAGTCGATCATCGACATGCGCAGATAATCGGTCTCCATCGACACCTCGATCAGCAATCCCGCCTCGCGCACCGGGTTGCCGATCACGCGGATGACGCGCGGTTCGGGGTCGGCGAGCCGCGCCATCGCGTCGCGGATCAGGATCAGGGGCGTTGCATCGCGCAGGTCGAAGGTTTCGTGCACGGGTTGCGGCATCGGCGAGGACAGCATGAGTTGCCGCGCCTCGTCGCGGCGCAGCACGACGTTGTATACCCCGGCATTGCGCAGCAACTCCTCTTCGAGGCCGGGGTCGATCATGTCGTCGGCCAGCAGTGCAAGGCTGGCGATCTGGGCGCGTTCAAGGCGCGAGAGCAGGAAATCCTCACGAAAGCGGGCGATCGAGGGAACAAAGATCAGCACCTCGGCCAGCATCACGAAAATGATGGTCAGGATCAGGAACCGGCCCGAAAGCGTGTTCAGCATGGCTCGCACCCCCGCGTCGTGGCGGTGGCCATGGCGTGCGCACGGCGCGGCGGGCGCATGGCCCGAGACATCGACCGTTCAACCCCGATCATCTTCACCCCTTCACGGCAGCCAGCGTTGCACGAGGCCGACCACCCGTTTCACGCCCTTGCTATCAAAAAGCCGGGGCGAGAAATAGGCGCCCGCGGCGCGCTTGTTGATCTCGCCCAGCGAGGGATAGGGCGAGATCATGCCCGCAATGTCACGCATCTTGAGCTTGCTGGCCAGCGCCAACGACCAGAGGTTGATATGTTCGCCCGCCTGATGGCCGACAATGGTCGCGCCCACCGGGCGGCCCTTGACCACCATCACCTTGACGAAACCGGCGGTCCAGTTCTCGGCGATGGCCCGGTCGCTGCTGGCATAGTCGAAGCGCGCCACTTCGACCCGGTCGCCATGCATCTCGCACGCCTGCGCCTCCGTCAGGCCAGCCTGTGCCAGTTCGGGATCGGTAAAGGTGGCCCACGGTATATGGTCGGTCCGCACTTTCGCGGGCAGGCCAAGGAGTGCCTGCCGGATCACGAGCCCCGCGTGATAGCCCGCAACATGGGTGAATTGCGGCCCGCCCGCCACGTCGCCAATGGCCAGCACGCGGCGGTTGGTGGTTCTGAGTCGCGCATCCACCTTGACGCCCGCCCGGATCGTCTCGATCCCGGCGGCGTCGAGGTCGAGGCTTTCGATATTCGGCTTTCGCCCCGCAGCGACCAGAAGATGCGTGCCCTTGAAGACGCGCCCGTCCTTCACCTCGACCTCGATCGCGCCCGGCTTGCCGCGTATTTCGGCGGCCATGGCATCCTCCTCGATGGCGATGCCCTCGCCACGCAGCGCGTCGAGCACCACCCCTGCCGCCTCGGGGTCGTCCTTGCCCAGCGCCTTCATGCCCTCGATTACGGTGACGTCACAACCCAGCCGCCGATGCGCCTGCGCCATTTCCATCCCGATCGGCCCGCCACCGATGATCAGCATGTGACCGGGCGTTTTCTCAAGGTCGAAAATCGTCTCGTTGGTCTCATGCGGCACCTTGTCCAGCCCCGGAATCGGCGGCACCAGCGGCGAGGAACCGGTGGCGATGACGATCCGCCGCGCGGTGATGCGGGTCTCCCCCGCCTCGACCTCGGTGGGCGAGACGAAGCGACCGTATTCCGAGATGACACGCACGCCCAGCCCCTCGAACCGTTCGACGCTGTCATGTGGTTCGATCGTGGCGATGACCTTTCGCACATGGTCGAGCGCTTCGGCATGGGTGGTCTCGATGCCGGCGTGGGCGCGCTTGCCCATCGCCAGCAGCGCCTTGGACGGAACGCAACCATAGTTGAGGCAATCCCCGCCCATCTTGTGCCCCTCCAGAAGCACCACGTCGGCCCCCATCTGCGCCGCACCCGAGGCAACCGAAAGTCCGCCGGAGCCGCCACCGATGACGAGGATATCGGTCTTTATCCGCTCCATCACAACGCCCTCCCGCGCACGGCCCTGAGGATGACCGGCAACAGCGCCAGCGCGCAAAGCCCGAGGATCGGCAGCAGGATATGCGGCTCGAAGATCACCCCCAGGTTCGGGCTTTCGCCACGTTCGAACACCTCGCCCAGCCCGGCACCGACCGAGGTATAGACGACGCCGCCGGGGATGATGCCCAGGAAGGTCGAGATCATGAAACGCCGCAGCGGCACGTTCAGGAAAGCCGGGAGCAGGTTGGCCACGAAGAACGGCACCGCCGGCACCAGCCGGATCAGGAACAGCATAGACCACTGGTTCTCGTTGATCCCCTGCGTAATGCGCTTGATCGTGCCCTCGCCCGCCTCGATCCGCGCCGAAAGCCGCTCGCCAAACCCCCAGCGCGCAGCCAGAAATATGACCGTCGCCCCGATCGTCGCGGCGGCGACGTTGTAAAACGCGCCGGGAAACGTGGCAAAGAGGAAGCCGCCGGTCAGCGTCGCCACCGTGGCACCGGGCAGTGAAAAGGCCACGATCACCACGTAGGCGATGATGAACGCCGCGACGGACGGCCAGTAATAGGCATCGCGAAACGCCAGCAGCGTAAGACGGTGATCGCGCAGCGTTTCGAATGTCAGAAGATCGCGCAGGGCAAAGGCACCCACAGCCGCAACCGCCAGAATCAGCAGAAAGGGCAAGGCGCGCAGGGTGCCGGATTTTCGCGGTGATCCATCTGGTCTTGTCATATCGGTCATCTTCATGGTGGCTCCTTTGGGCCCTTGTCTGACATGAAACTGTGCCGCGTGCCGCAAGGAACCCACGTTTCTCACGTGGCCTTGAACGCATGCCCCCGAAACGTGAGGATTTGCCACCGAAACCTCGGCATTGTAACAATTCGCCCGGTGCGCCCCCGGTTTTGTTGCAAAACCTGGCACTGGCCGTTTGACAGGCCGCGCGCGCGGCCCTATAGACCGGGCTTCGATGCATTTCCGGGACATCCGCGAGTCCGCGCCTGTTCCCAACTGACGGAGACGGAGCGATGAAACGCACCTTTCAACCCTCGAACCTGGTTCGCAAGCGCCGCCACGGGTTCCGCGCCCGCATGGCCACCAAGGCCGGCCGCAAGATCATCAATGCCCGCCGCGCGCGTGGCCGCAAGAGCCTGAGCGCGTAAGCGTTCGGCCCGGCGTATCCCTGCGCCGGAATCACTTGCAAAGATGACCGTTCCCACACCGCCGGGGCCATGGCCCGGGCGGTTTTCGCTTGTCCGGCATCCACCTTTGTGGATAAGGCCCGATCATGACCAACGCCCCCGAAATCCTCAAGTCCCGATCCGAGTTCCTCGCCTGCGCCCGCGCGCGCCGGCAGGGCACGCGCGGGATGATGGTGCAGGCAAGGCAACGGCCCGATGACCCGGATGGCCCGATCCGCGTGGGGTTCACCTGTTCGAAAAAGGTCGGCAACGCGGTTGCGCGCAACCGCGCCAAGCGCCGCCTGCGCGAGGTGGCGCGCATGGTCCTGCCCGGGCATGGGCGCCCGGGCTGGGATTACGTGCTGATCGGACGGGCCGGGGCCACGATCGACCGGCCGTTCGAGGCGCTCAAGGGCGATCTCGTTCATGCTCTCAAGCGGATTCACGGCGCATGAGCCCGCTGGCCCATATCGTCGCCCTGCCGGTGCGCGCCTATCGGCTCCTGTTCTCACCCTGGGTCGGGCACGGCTGCCGCTATCAACCCACCTGCAGCGCCTATGCGCTCGAGGCGCTGGAACGCCACGGCGCGATCCGGGGCGGATGGCTCGCGCTTCGGCGCATCCTGCGCTGTCACCCCATGGGATCGAGCGGCTATGACCCGGTGCCCGGTGCCGACCCCGCGCATGACGCTGAGCAAGGCACGCGCTGCGATCACGACCACCACGGCTGAACCGCCCCGCTGCACCGTTCGCGTCGCCTTGCGTCAGGCGCAGGTCGCGGTGGGACAAGTCGTCGCGGCAATTCGCCCTAGGATTCCTCCATTCGAATCGTGGAGTGCCGCCAATGACCACCGACCTTTCGACCGTGATCCGCCCCATCGCCAACGCCCATGGCCTGCCCAATGCCCATTACACCGACCCGGGCGTTTTCGCCGAGGAACGTAACGCGCTGCTCTTCGACGAATGGGCCGGACTGGCCGTGGCCGCCGACGTGCCCGAACCGGGCGATGCAAAGCCGGTCGAGTTCCTGGGCGTGCCGCTCCTGCTGTTGCGCGGGCGTGATGGCGTGGTGCGGGTCTTTCACAATATCTGCCGACACCGCGGCATGATCCTCGTCTCCGAGCCGCGCCGGATCGAGGGCGCGATCCGCTGCCCCTATCATTCCTGGTGCTATGCCCATGACGGCCGCCTTGTCGCCACGCCCCATGTCGGCGGGCCGGGCATGAACACACATGACGGGATCGACCGCGATACGCTGGGCCTGGTCGAAGTGCCCAGCCATATCTGGCGCGACGTGATATTCATCAACCTCAACGGCAATGCTGCCCCGTTCGAGGAGGCCCAGGCCGACCTGCTGGAGCGCTGGCGCGAATTCGACAGCCCGCACTACCATGGCGGCGCCGACAGCCGCTTCACGCTCGCCGTGAACACCAACTGGAAACTCGCGGTCGAGAATTTCTGCGAAAGCTATCACCTGCCTTGGGTGCATCCGGGCCTCAACAGCTATTCGCGGCTCGAAGACCATTACCATATCGAGGCGCCGGGTAACTATTCCGGGCAAGGCACCCATGTCTATCGCCAGATCAGGGGCGAGGATGGGGCGGTTTTCCCCGATTTCCCCGGGCTGTCGTCGAAATGGGATGCGGGCGCGGAATATGTCGCGCTCTATCCCAACGTGCTTTTGGGGGCGCAGCGCGATCACGCCTTTGCCATCATCCTCGAACCCGTAGCCCTCGACCGCACGGTCGAGCATATCCACCTCTACTATGCCACGCCCGAGACCGACGACGCCCTGCGCGCGCAGAACACCGCGCAGTGGAAACTGGTGTTCGAGGAGGACGTGTTCGTCGTCGAAGGCATGCAAAAGGGCCGACACACACCCGGGTTCGATGGCGGGCGATTCTCACCTGCGATGGACGGGCCGACGCATCTCTTTCACGCCTGGGTGGCGGGCAAGATCGCCGCGCGCCGACAACAGGGCCTCGCAGCGGAATGAACGATCTCGATGCGAGGATGTGTGCGGCGCATGAGGCCGGGGACGGCGCGGCGCTGATCACGCTCTACACCGAGGCCGCCCTGATCGCGGCCAGCGACACGGCGCGCGGATTCTACCTCACCCACGCTTTCGTGCACGCGCTCGAAGCGGGCGACGCGCGCGCAAACGACCTGCGCGCGGAACTGCACGCCATGGGCCGAATCTGACTGCACAACGCTGCGCGTGACACAGCTGCGAAACCACGCACGCCCCCTTCCCCCGGCGCCCGCAACATGGCATATCGCATCCCATGCTCGACGAAGCCGACGACATCCACCCGCTCTTTCACGGGTCACCGAAGACGACGGAGTTTCGCAAGCTCCGCAAGCGTCTGGTGCAGAACGTGCGCGAGGCGGTCGAGCAATACGGCATGATCGAACCCGGCGCGAAATGGCTCGTCTGCCTCTCGGGCGGCAAGGACAGCTATACGCTTCTGGCCATCCTGCACGAGTTGAAATGGCGCGGGCTTCTGCCGGTCGAACTTCTGGCCTGCAATCTCGACCAGGGGCAGCCGGGCTTTCCGGCGACGGTCCTGCCCGGGTTTCTCGAAAAGATGCAGGTGCCCCACCGGATCGAGTATCAGGACACCTATTCGGTGGTGATGGACAAGATTCCACAGGGCCGGACCTTCTGCGCGCTGTGTTCGCGCCTGCGCCGCGGTCATCTCTATCGCATCGCGCGGGAAGAGGGCTGTTCGGCGGTGGTGCTGGGCCATCACCGCGACGACATTCTCGAAACCTTCTTCATGAACCTCTTTCACGGCGGGCGACTGGCCACGATGCCACCCAAGCTGGTCAACGAAGAGGGCGATCTTTTCGTCTATCGCCCGCTCGCGCATGTCGCCGAGGCCGATTGCGAGCGTTTCGCGCGCGCGATGAACTATCCGATCATCCCCTGCGATCTATGCGGGTCGCAGGATGGGCTGCAACGCCAGCAGGTCAAGGCGATTCTCGACGGATGGGAGAAGAACAGCCCCGGCCGCCGCCAGGTGATGTTCCGTGCGCTGATGAACGCGCGGCCCTCGCACCTGCTCGATCCCGGCCTGTTCGATTTCGCAGGGCTGACACGTACCGGAACCGGTGACGGTCGGTAGATCGAGTTTTAGCCATCTTCGCACATTCCGCGAAGCGGCGTTAAACGGATATTCAGACGCCACGACCTAGCCTGCCCTCTGAAACTGTCAGAGGAGCTTTGCCCATGGCCGGGCGCCGGAATTTCGTGCCGCAAACCCTGCGCAACGCGCTCAGGCAGGGGCTGATCGGGCCACAGGCGCTGGCCTTTCTGCCCGCCCTCGCGCTTGGCGCGTTCTGGCTCGGTGGCGAGGGGGTGCTGATTGCCGTGGCGCTCGGAATACCGCTTCTGGTGTTGTTCGCGGGGTCCCTTGGCCCTCCCTTGCAAGGGGCGGGCACGCGGGATGCCGCAACCGGGCTGCAGCAGGCGGAGGCCATGGCCGAAATGGCCGAGGATTCGATGGCCCGCGCTGCCGCCACGCGGCTCAAGACCGCCTGCTTCGCGATCGAGATCGAGGAATTCGGCCGCCTGGCAGAACGTGTCGGCCCCAACGCCGCGGAAATGCTGATCGGGCAGTCGGCGGCCCGGCTCGAGACCGCCCTGCGTGACGGTGACAGGCTCTTTCGCATCGGCGAGGCCCGGTTTGGCGTTGTGCTGCCACCCATGCCACGCCTCGATCTTGAAACCGGCATCCAGATGGCCACCCGGCTGCAAACCGTGGTCGAAGAGCCCTTGGCGCATGACGGACAGACGATCTATCTCTCTGTCGCGCTGGGGTTTTGCCTGTCGAGCCGCAGTCCCGATGGCACCGGAAAGGCGATGATCGACTGCGCCGGCATCGCGCTCGACGAGGCGCGCCGAAGCGGGGCCTCGGCAGTGCGCGCCTACAGCCCCGAAATGGGCCAGACCCGCCACCGGCAAGATACGCTTTGCACCGAGGTGCAGATCGCGCTGGAGAACGGCGATATCCTGCCATGGTTTCAACCGCAGATCTCCACCGATACCGGTCATGTCACCGGTTTCGAGACGCTGGCCCGCTGGCTTCACCCCGAGCGCGGCCTGATCCCGCCCACGGATTTCCTGCCCGCGCTGCATGAAGCCGGGCAGATCGGGAGGCTGGGCGAGGTCATGCTCTACGGCGCGCTGACGGCGGTGAACGCATGGGATGCAGCGAACGCCCCGGTGCCGACCATCGCGGTCAACATGACCGGCGAGGAATTGCGCAATCCGCAACTGGCCGACCGCTTGCGGTGGGAACTCGACCGGTTCGACCTCGCACCCGACCGGCTGACCATCGAGGTGCTGGAATCGGTCGTCGCGGGCGCGCCCGAGGACATGGCCGCGCGCAACCTCGCGCGCCTCTCCGAATTGGGCTGTCGCATCGACCTCGACGATTTCGGCGCCGGTCACGCCTCGCTTGCCGCGCTGCGCCGCTTTGCCATCGGCCGGATCAAGATCGACCGCAGCTTCATCACCCATGTCGATCATGACCCAGAACAGCAGCGCATGGTCAACGCGATCCTGACGATGGCCGACCGGCTGGGCATCGAGACCCTCGCCGAAGGGGTCGAGACTGCGGGCGAACACACGATGCTGGCACAGCTCGGCTGCCGCCATGTCCAGGGCTTCGCGATAGGCCGGCCGATGCCGTTCGACGCGACGCTCGAATGGATGCAGGACCATGCCGCAAAGCTCGGCCCGGCACCCCGGATCGGGCGCAGGTCAGGTTGAACACAAACCCCGCCCGCGACGGGCCTGGTCGCGCGGGCGGGCGATCCCAACCACGGGAAAGCCGTAGCCCGCCCCGCGGCAGGACAATGCGCCCCATTCTGCCACCGGGCGCCAATATCGGCTTGACCTTTGGGCCCAGTCTCTGTTGAACCTGCCCCACCGAAACGCAAGCGTGTGGGCCCATGATGGACGATCAGAACAAGAACCTAATCCTAGCCGTGGCGCTCTCCATGCTGGTGATCATCGGCTGGTCGATCATGTTCCCGCCGCCCGAACCGCCACAGGATCAGGCCACCGGCGAAATCGAGGATCAGGGCACCAGCGCCCCGGCCGCCGGTGAACCGGTCGCCGATGCTCCGGCCGAAGACACGCCCGACGCGACCGGCGCCACGGGGGCGACCGAAAGCATCGACGATCTCGACGAAGCGCCGCGTGTGAGCATCGACACACCCAGCCTCGAGGGATCGATTTCGCTTCTGGGTGGCCGGATCGACCAACTCTCGCTCAAGGATTACCGCGAGTCCCTCGACGACGACGCAGATATCGTGAGCCTGCTGTCCCCATTCGGCAACGACAACGCCTTTTACGCGCTTTACGGCTGGGCGCCCGGGGCCGGCCTTGGGCCCGACGCGGTGCCGGGGCCGTCGACGCTCTGGACGCTCGAAAGCGGTCAGACGCTGAGCCCCCAAAACCCGGTCAAGCTGAGCTGGAGCAACGATGCGGGGCTGACCTTTCACCGCGAGATCGCGATTGACGACAAGTTCATGTTCACCGTCACTCAATCGGTCGAGAACACCGGCGAGTCGACGGTCGCCCTGGCCCCTTATGGCATTCTCGCCCGCCACGGCGAACCCGAAGACATGAAGAATTTCTTCATCCTGCACGAGGGAATCGTCGGCTTTGCCGACGACCAGCTTTCCGAGATCGACTATGACGACGTGACCGATTACGCGTTCGATCCCGACGAAGGGGCCCGTGCCGAGGTCACGCGCGTGCAGGACAGCGGCTGGCTGGGGTTCACCGATCACTACTGGATGGCGACGCTCATCCCCGATACCGGCAACGCGTTCAAATCGGTGGTGAAATACGACGAACGCCGGGACATCTATCAAACCGAAACCGTGCAACGCACGCGCCAGCTCGCGCCGGGCGAGCGTGTCGACGTGCAATCGCGGCTCTTTGCCGGGGCCAAGGAATGGGCCGCGATCCGCGCCTACGAGAACGAAGACGGAGTCGTCAAGTTCCTCGATTCAATCGACTGGGGCTGGTTCTTCTTTCTCACCAAGCCGATTTTCGCGCTGCTGCATTGGCTCAACGTGGCGATCGGCAACATGGGCTGGGCGATTATCGGCCTGACCCTCGTGATCAAGCTGGTGCTCTTCCCGCTGGCCTATAAGTCCTATGCCTCCATGGCCAAGATGCGCGAACTGCAGCCGCAGATGGAGAAACTCAAGGAGCAATGCGGCGACGACCGCCAGAAGATGCAACAGGAGATGATGGCGCTCTACAAGCGGGAAAAGGTCAACCCGGCCTCGGGCTGCCTGCCGATCCTGCTGCAGATCCCGATCTTCTTTTCGCTCTACAAGGTGATCTTCGTCACGCTCGAGCTGCGCCACGCACCCTGGATCGGCTGGATCCGCGACCTCTCCGCGCCCGACCCCAGCTCGATCATGAACCTTTTCGGCCTGCTGCCCTGGGACGCCCCCGAACCCGGCTCGATCCTCGCGCTGATGTTCATCGGGGTGATGCCGATCACGCTCGGCGTTTCGATGTGGCTTCAGCAAAAGCTCAACCCCGCCCCCACCGACGCGACGCAAAAGATGATCTTCGCCTGGATGCCCTGGGTGTTTATGTTCATGCTGGGCAGCTTCGCCAGCGGGCTTGTGCTCTACTGGATCGCCAACAACGTGATCACCTTCATCCAGCAATATACGATCATGCGCAGCCATGGCTACAAACCCGACCTGTTCGGCAACATCCGCGCGAGCTTTGCGCGCGGGGCGAAATCCGGGGATAAATGACTACGCAACTCTCCCTGATCCGGCGCCACCCGGTCAAGGCCCACGCCCGCGCCATCACGGGCGACCCCGTGACCGATGGCGATGGATTCGAGGTGCTGCCATGAAACTGACCTTCCCCGTCGCGGCCGAGCCCGATCCGCAGGCGCTCGAAAGGGGCCGCCTGCTCTTTGCAGGCGAAACCGCGTTCCTCAAGGGCGTGGTCGCGATGTCCGGCCTGCCCCCCGCCGACCGGATCGAGGTCTGTTTCGCGGGCCGCTCGAACGTGGGCAAATCAACGCTGATCAACGCGCTGACCGGGCGCAAGGGGCTGGCACGGGCTTCGAACACGCCCGGACGCACGCAGGAAATCAACTTCTTCACCGCCGGACCCGATCATTATCTCGTCGACCTGCCCGGATACGGCTATGCCAACGCGCCGCTGCCCGTGGTCGAGAAATGGCAGAAGCTGCTCAAGCAATATCTCTCGGGCCGTCAATCGCTGCGCCGCGCCTTTATGCTGATCGACGCGCGTCACGGCATCAAGGACGTGGACGAAGAGATCATGAACCGGCTCGACACATCGGCGGTCACCTTTCAATGCGTCTTGACCAAATCCGACAAGCTCAAGGCGGGCGAGCGTGACCGAATCCTAGGCCAGGTGCGCGAGAGCCTCGCGAAACATCCCGCAGCCTTCCCCGAGATCGTGCTGACATCGGCCGAAAAGGGCGAAGGCATCGCAACCCTACGCGCCATCATCGCCGAACTGGTGTAACCCGAGCCCCTTCATCTTGCCCGAAATACTCCGGGGAGTGTGAGGGGCTGGCCCCTCACGCCGGGTTCAGACATGCTGCCCGCCGTTGATCTCGATCTCCGTGCCAGAGATATAGCTGCTGGCATCCGAGCATAGGAAAAAGATCGTCTGTGCAACCTCTTCGGTCTGGCCGAGACGGCGCAGCGGGATCTGCTCGACGATCTTGTCGGTGCCGGGCGACAGGATCGCGGTTTCGATCTCGCCCGGGGCAATCGCGTTGACGCGCACGCCAAGTGGTCCGAAATCATGCGCCATCTCGCGGGTCAGAGCCTTGAGCGCCGCCTTCGAGGTGGCATAGGCCGCCCCGGCAAAGGGATGCACCCGGTAGCCCGCGATCGACGTCACGTTCACGATCGCACCCCGGGCCGCGGCCAGCTCGTCCTTGAGACCTCGCGCCAGCACCACCGAGGCGAAGAAATTGACGTGAAAGACATGCCCCCATGTCTTGAGATCGGTCTCGAGCGTGTTGAGCCGCTCGCCCTCTGGCCCTTTCGGCGAAATGCCCGCATTGTTGACCAAGGCGTCGAGCCGCCCGCCGAGTTTCTCGCGGATCACCTCGACCGCGCGGATCGTGTCATTGGGATCGGCCAGGTCGATCTCGACATGGTTCTCGGCGCCGCCACCCCAGGGACATTCGGCCGGAAAGGGCTGGCGCGAACAGGTGATCACCCGCCAGCCTTCGGCGTTGAACCGTCGCACCGTGGCATGGCCAATCCCGCGACTCGCCCCGGTCAGAAGCATGGTTTTCTGCGTCATGGTCCCAATTCCTGTTGCTCGCTCGGCACAACTCTATCAGTTCGTGCGGCTGCGACAATGGTGCGTCGCGCCGCCCCGTTTCCGGCCCGGCGCGCAAAGGCTTGGCACCGGTGCGTGAAACGCTTAATCAGGGGCGCCAAGGAAAGACACCGCGATGAGAAAGCAGACCATGAACCGCGACTGGATCGCCACCGCCCGGACCCTCTCCGAGGCCCTGCCCTACCTGCAACGCTATACCGGCGCGATCGTGGTGATCAAGCTGGGCGGCCACGCCATGGGCAGCGACGAGGGGATGGAGCTTTTCGCCCGCGACGTGGTGCTGATGAGGCAGGTCGGCGTCAACCCGGTGATCGTGCATGGCGGCGGTCCGATGATCAACGCCATGCTGGAAAAACTGGGGATCGTGAGCGAATTCATCGGCGGGAAACGCGTCACCGATGACGCCACGATCGACGTGGTGGAAATGGTGCTGTCGGGCCGGGTGAACAAGCGCATCGTTCAGGCGATCAACGGCCAGGGCGGGCGCGCCGTGGGACTCTCGGGCAAGGATGCGGGGCTGATCACCTGTACGCCCACCGATCCGGCACTGGGCCATGTCGGCACGCCGTCACAGGTCGACCCGGCGATCCTGCACACCATGTTCGAGGCGGGCATGATCCCGGTCATCGCACCGCTGGGTGCAGGCGCGGGGGGCCAGACCTTCAACATCAACGGCGACACCGTGGCGGGGGCCATCGCCGCCGCGCTCAAGGCCGACCGGCTGCTCCTTCTGACCGATGTCGAGGGCGTCAAGAATGCCGAGGGCGAGGTTCTGACCGCGCTGTCGGCCGACCAGATCCGCGCGATGACCGCCGAGGGCACCATCGCGGGCGGCATGATCCCCAAGACCGAGACCGCGCTCAACGCGATCGACGGCGGGGTGCGCGGCGTGGTCATCCTCGACGGTCGCGTGCCCAACGCGGTGCTGCTCGAACTCTATACCGAGCACGGGGCCGGCTCACTCATTCGTGCAAGCCTATGAGGCAATCTGCGCCTTGCGCGCGCGTCAAACCCGCCTAGTTTGAGCGTATGGAAAACGAAGCCCTCATCCGCCTTGCCGTCTTTCTCGGCCTCTTCGCGCTCTTCGCCACGCTCGAGGCCTGGGCGCCGCGCCGCCCGCGCAGCCAGCCGCGCGGCACACGCTGGTTCACCAACTGGGCCATCGTCGTGATCGACACGCTGACCCTGCGGGCGCTGGCGCTGTTCATGCCGCTCCTGGCAGTGGGCGCGGCGATGGATGCGGGCGCGAACGGATGGGGCCTGTTCAACCATCTGGACTGGCCCGCCTGGCTCGAGATCACGCTGGCCGTGCTGATCCTCGATTTCGCGATCTGGGCACAGCATCTCATCACCCACAAGGTGCCGATCCTGTGGCGGCTGCACCGGGTCCACCATGCCGACCGCGATTTCGACGTGACCACCGCGATCCGCTTTCACCCGGTCGAGATCGCGCTGTCGATGCTGCTCAAGATCGGGCTGGTCTATCTGCTCGGCCCCGCCGCATTGGCCGTGGTGCTGTTCGAGATCATTCTCAACGGCACGGCCATGTTCAACCACGCCAACCTGCGCCTGCCGCTCTGGCTCGACCGCTGGCTGCGGCTGGTGCTGGTCACGCCCGACATGCACCGGGTACACCATTCCATCCACCGGCATGAGCATGACAGCAATTACGGCTTCTCTCTCTCGATCTGGGACCGGATGTTTCGCACCTATATTGCCCAGCCCGGCGCGGGCCATGACGACATGACCATCGGCCTCGAATGGCAGGATGACCGCCCCTCGCGGCTGGGCTGGAGCCTTTGGCTGCCCTTCGGGCGCAAATGAACCCGCTGGACCCCGCCCCCGAAACCCGTGCGCTGGCAATCATGGGCGCCCTGCATGACGGGGCCGACACGGTTCTGTTGCTCGGCCCACACGAGCCGGGGTTCTGGGCGCATTTCACCGCCCAGCCCGAATATGCCGATGGCGCGCCCGATCCGCTCGACCGCTGGTCCAAACGCGCCATCGGCGCGCTCGCCGCGGCCTGGGGCGGCGTGGCGGTCTTTCCCTCCGACGGCCCGCCTTATCCGCCGTTCCTGGATTGGGCGCTGCGCTCGGCGCGGGCCTTCGTGTCGCCGGTCGGGATGCTGGTGCATGAGAGCGCCGGGCTGATGATCAGCTTTCGCGGCGCGGTGCGGCTACCCGGGCACCTGGCCCTGCCCGCCCCCGGCGTCAATCCCTGCCTGAATTGCAAGGACCAGCCCTGTCGCACGGCCTGCCCGGTCGGTGCGCTTTCGCCTGCGGGCTATGACGTGCCCACCTGCCGCACGTTCCTCGACAGCGCACCGGGGCAGGATTGCATGGAACGGGGCTGTGCCGCGCGTCGCGCTTGCCCCGTCAGCCAGGACTATGGCAGGCTCGACGCGCAATCCGCCTTTCACATGAGGGCCTTTCATTGACCCGACGCCTGATCCTGATGCGCCACACCAAATCGAGCTGGGACGATCCCGCGCTGCCCGACCGCGACCGCCCGCTCAACACGCGCGGCATCCGGTCCGCCCGCGCACTGGGCAAGTGGCTGGCCGAGAAAGACTATTTGCCCGATACCGTGCTTTGCTCCCCGGCCGTGCGCACGCGTGAAACCTTGGAAGGACTCAAACTTGGCGTGGTGCCGGTGAAATACCCCGACGCGCTCTATCACGCCTCGACCGGGGTGATTCTCGACACGCTACACCAGCACGGCGCGGGCAAATGCGTGCTCATGCTGACCCACAACCCCGGTTGCGCCGATTTTGCCGACCGGATCGTGACCGAGCCACTCAAGAATGACGCATTTTTCGACTATCCCACCGGGGCGACGCTGGTGCTGGACCTGCCCGTCGAAAACTGGGAGGACGCCGCCTTTCACTCGGGCGAGGTGGTCGATTTCGTGATCCCGCGCGAATTGACCGACTGATCGCGCCTCACGCCTCCAGCGCCTGTCCTGCCCCGTCCGCACGCTCGCTGACACTTTCATGCAACCGTTCGGTAGGGTCACGCCCGATCACCCTTGGCCTGCGGAGCAAGAAAAGCTTTCCCAGCCCATGCCACGTGCCCACCGCCGGCGCATGTGGATCGGTCGGGAAAGCCGCGCGCCAGCCCTCGGGCAACACGACCTGCCGTTCCTCTAGCTTTTCCAACATCCACACCAGCGGGATATTGGCGAGCGGCCGGGCCGGTTCGTATCCGGCCAGATGGCCGCCGACATCACCGTGCGCACCAGGGAACCAGACCTGCTCGATCCGGTCCGTCAGTTCCTCTGGCACCTCCCACATCTCGGGTGCAAAGACGCGCCGCGTCTCGTCACAAGCCAACGCATGATACCCATGGCGCACGATCGCACCGGGCTGATGGTTGTGAAATTCATGCTCGGCCCCGGTCCATCTCCACAGCAGCGGCAGGCGCATGCCCAGCGCCTTGACCGTGTCCCAGACACCCAGCATCTCGATCTCGACCCAGTCATGGCAATGATGCGCCCGAAAGGCGCGCGCAGCGGCGCTGCCCGGCGGGTTGCGGTAATGGCGATAGGCGGAATTCACGTTGCGCTCGGTCGCGCATTCCGCCCTCAACAACCCGATCCGGTCGATCACACCGGCCAGCGAGCGCACGGCAAAGGCCCCGCGCGAATAGCCCAGAAGGAAAATCCGGTCGCCCGGCCGATAGCGCGAGGCAAGATAGCCATAGGCGCGCCGGATCTGCCCGTTGATGCCATGCCCCATGGCCACCCCCCAGACCGAGCGCCATTCACACCACTGCACCCCCGATTCGTAGAACACCGACATGCCGTTCCGCGACAAGAGCTTGTAGGACAGCCCGGCATTCGATTCGCAGCCCGGAGCGAGCGAAGACATCGTGCCGTCGAGAATGACCACATGGTCGATCGGCCCACGGCGCAGGCTCTTGGTGGCCTGGCGCCGCCCGAATCCGTGCCGGAACAACCCGGAGAATGTCTTAAGCCCTTGCCTCCACATCATGCATCATCTTCCATACGCGTTCCGGCGTGAACGGCATGTCGGCCTGCCGCACACCCTTTTGCCACAGCGCGTCGGCCACGGCATTGGCGACCGCCGCCATCGCGCCCACGGTCCCGGCCTCGCCACAGCCCTTCATCCCCATCGGGTTGGCGGTTGACGGCACCGGCTCGGTCGCGAATCCGATCATGGGAAGATCATCGGCTCTCGGAAGCGCGTAGTCCATGAAACTCGCCGTGAGAATCTGGCCGCTCTCGTCGTGAACGACCCGCTCCATCAGGGCCTGCCCCGCGCCCTGCGCGACGCCGCCATGCACCTGCCCCTCGGCCAGCATCGGGTTGATGAGATTGCCGAAATCATCCACCACGCGATATCGCACGAGGTCGGTCTTGCCGGTCTCGGGGTCCACCTCGACCTCGGCGATGTGGACGCCGTTGGGAAAGGACCGCCCCGGCAGTTTGGCGCGCTTTTCATGGCTCAGCAGCTCTGCCCGCCCGTCGGCACGGGCCATTTCCGCCGCCTCGATCAGGGTCGGCGTCAGGTTCGACCCCGGCGCGCGAAACCGCTCATCATCGAATGACACATCGTCTGGCTGAACCCCCATCTTCTCGGCCAGGTAAGGCTGGAAGGCCGCGATCATCGCCTCGACCGTGGCCAACGTGGCGTGGGACTGGGTGGTGACAGACCGGGAGCCCCCGGTGCCACCACCCTGCGCGATAAGGTCACTGTCACCCTGCACAACCCTGATACGCCCCATCGGGATGCCGGTCTGATCGGACAGGAAGGCAGCATAGACCGTCTCGTGCCCCTGGCCGTTCGATTGCGTCCCGACGTAAATCGTCACCGTGCCGTCCTCTTCAAACACAACCTTCGCACCCTCGGAAGGATCGCCCAGAATGCTTTCGATATAGTAACACAGGCCCAGCCCGCGCAGTTTCCCTCGGCTTTCGCTCGCCGCGCGGCGCGCCTCGAACCCCGCGAGGTCGGCAAAATCCTCGCCCCGCGCCAGAACCCGGGCGAAATCGCCCACGTCGATGGTCTCGCCCGTAAGGCTGGCATAGGGGAATTTCTCGACCGCGATGAAGTTGCGCCGCCGCAGCTCCAGCGGATCGACATCCAGCTCGCGCGCCGCCCGGTCCATCAGCCGTTCCAGAAGGTAAATCGCCTCGGGCCGCCCGGCCCCGCGATAGGCATCGACCGGGGTGGTGTTGGTGTACCAGGCCCGCGCGTGGAGCCATGCCGCCCCGATATCGTAAACCCCGGTCAGAACGCGTGAAAACAGCGTCGACTGGATGATCTGCCCGAACTGCGAGTTATAGGCCCCAAGGTTGCAATCGGTCTCGACCCGGTATCCCGTGATCCGAAGATCATCGTCAAAGGCCAGCGCCGCGCGGTGGCGCAGGTCGCGCCCGCCCGCATCCGACACCATCGCCTCGGATCGCGTGGCCATCCAGCGCACCGGTCGGTTCAACATCCGCGCCGCCTGCGCCACCAGCACCTGCTCGGGATGCGGCTGGCCCTTCATGCCGAACCCGCCGCCGGTGTCGGGGTTGGTGACCCGGATCATCTCCGCGTCCATCTCCAGAACCTCGGCCAGCACCCGCTTGGGCACCCACACGCCCTGCGCGTTGACGGCAAGATGCAGCCGCCCGTCCTCCATCTCGGCATAGGCGCCGCGCGGCTCCATCGAGGCGACGATGATGCGGTTGTCCTCGACCTCCATCTCGATCACATGCGCGGCGTCGGCAAAAGCCGCCTCGGTTGCTTCCCGGTCGCCGATCCCCCAGTCATAGGCGCGGTTGTCCGGCGCCTCCTCGTGCAGATCGGTCTCGCCCGGCCCGCGCGCCAGCATCGCGGGCAGATCTTCGATCTCGGGCCAGACCATCTCGGCCGCATCGCGCGCCGCCTCGGGGCTCTCGGCCACGATCATCGCGATCGCCTCACCCACGTATCGCACCCGCCCCTCGGCCAGAAGCGGCCGCTTGGGCGCGGCGCCGTCGCTGCCATCACGGTTCTTGACCGTCACCGCCGGCAGGCCGCGGGTCACCCCCGCTTCGGCCAACGCTGCGGCATCCAGCACGAGATGCACCCCCGGGACCGCCCGCGCCTCTTCGAGGTCAAGCGGCCCCAGCACACCATGCGCTACATCCGAGCGCAGGAAATGCACATGCAATGCCCCCTCGGGTGCGACGTCATCGACATAGCGCCCCTCGCCGGTCAGAAACCGCAGGTCCTCGACCCGCCGCACCGATTGACTGCGTCCGAACTTTTCCATGGCTGCCTCCGCCTCGTGTATCGCGCGGCACACACTAGCGGCCAAGGGCCGACAGACAAGCAACCCGTGGTTCTTTCTTGGGAAAAATACTCAATAACGCAACGTTGCCCAAAAGCGCGGCGTGTCAGTCTCGCCCACCCGGTGCGGCAAGCGTCACCACCTCGCCCACGCCATAGCCGTTGAACCGCGTGGCAATGGCCAGCGAATAGGCGCCCATCCCCTCGATCAGGATAAAATCGCCCTCCTGCACATCCCCGGGCAGGTGCAGCGGCTCGGGCAGCCGGTCGAGGCTGTCACAGGTCGGGCCGAACCCCGCGCGCGGGCGCGGCGCACCATCGCGGGGCCGTCCGTCGGGTGCCAGAACCCGCAGCCGCGTGTTCGGCCCGATATCGCGCAACTCGGCCAGCCCGCCGTAAAGCCCGTCATTGAGAAACACCGACCCATCTCCGCGAATCGCCTTGATCCGGAGCCCAAGGGTGAAACTTTCGGCCACCATCGCCCGCCCGGGCTCGCAAACGAGGGTCGGCCGCACATCGAACGCGGCATCGACCATACCACCGATCCGCGCGAAAATCGCCTCGAGGTCCGGCGCCGCCCCGTCGCGATGCGACGCGAATCCGCCCCCCACGTTGAGCCGGGCAAGCTGCACACCCGCTTGCCGCGCCACATCCGCCGCCGCCGCGATATAGGCAGCCCAGGCTTCGGGGTCGGCGCATTGCGTGCCGGGGTGAAAGCAGATCGCGGGTTGAAACCCGCGCCGCGCCACCTCGGCCAGGAGCGCGGCCGCCGGGCCGGGCGCCAGACCGAACTTGTCACCGAAATCGTAATGCGCACCCTTGACCGGCAGGGCAAGCCGCACCGACACTTCCTCGCCCGCGAAACGCGGTGCGCCCAGCTTGTCGAGCTCGCCCGGGCAATCGACCGACCACGAGGATACGCCCGCGCGCATTCCCGCCGCCACCTCGTCGCGCGACCGCACCGGGTTGTTGTAATGCAGCGCCGCGCCCGTATCCGCATCGCGCACCAGCGCGATCTCGGCGGGGCTGGCGACGTCGAACCCGGTCACGCCCGAGGCCACGAGATTGTCCAGAACTGCGCGCGACGGATTGGCCTTGACCGCATAGGTCACCACCCCCGGAAAGCCGTGCAGAAATCGCCGCGCCGTGGCACCGAGCCGCGCAGGGTCAAAGAACATCACCGGTTGATCGGGCCGGGTGCGGGCCAGGTACATGGCCGGATCGCTATGGGAAGCCTGTGGATACATCGCGCGCCTCATGGGTTGTTTTCACCCATCATGCGCAGGCTCTGGCCCGAAATCGCCCGTCAATTCGGCGGGATTGACTCTTTCTTTCGTCAGATCGACAGTATCACCATGCAGACCGACGAAACAGACGAATCCCTGCTTGCGCTTCTGGCCGACAATGCCCGCCTGCCGGTGGCCACGCTCGCGCGCCGCCTCGGAATCGCGCGCACCACCGTCCAGGCCCGGCTCGACCGGCTGGAAAATTCCGGCGTGATCGCGGGTTACACCCTGCGCCGCGGACACGAGGCCCGTCCGATGATCCGCGCAACGGCGCTCATCATGATCGAGCCACGCCGCCAGCCCGAGGTGCTTGCCCGGCTCAGATCACTGCCCGCGGTGATCGAGGTGCATACCACCTCCGGGCGGTTCGACCTCATCGCCACCCTGACCGCCACAACCACCGAAGAGCTTGACGACACGCTGGACCGCATCGCCGAGGCCAAGGGCGTGCGCGGCTCCGAAAGCCTCGTCCACCTCTCGACCAAGATCGACCGGCGGCGGTAGGTTAACATGCCAGGTGGTGGGTATGCGCCCGCCTTCACACCATTGGCGTGCCTGCGCATGGAGGAGGAAGCCGCGCGATCGACGGGCCGCGGCGCGGCGATCCGACGGTTGCGCTGTGCAGTTTATGCCCGCGACATCTTCCTCGCTTGCAGTCGTGCGCTTTCATCAGACCAATCGCCGGGCCGGGGGGCGGCCCGGCGATGGCGCGGCGGGGCTGCGCCCCTTGGTCCGCGCACGTGCATTCCCTCGCCAGAGGGAACAAACCCAACAGAGTGGAGTCACCCTATCGCGGGTCGATCGGCCCCAGGTCGAAGGCCAGCTCGCGCTCGATCGCACAGGCCACGTCAAGGCAGATCACGTCATCCATCCGGTCACCCACCACCTGCACCCCGAGCGGGATCGGTGACGCGTCCAGCGTGCGCACCGTCGCGGCCGGCAGGCCGAGCAAGTTGATCACATGCATGAAGCGCTGCGCCTTCATGATCTCGGGCACGCTCTCGGGCTCCTCGAAATCCTGGTCCGCGCGCATCGGCGGCTGGCCCGAGACCGGCATGATCAACGCATCGACATAATCGAACATCCGCGCCCATTCGCGCAGAAAGGTCAGCCGCCGTGCCTGCGCCTGCAAAAGCCCCGCCACGTCCTGCGGCGGGTAAAGCTCCAGCATCTTGTCGACCAGCCCGTTGACGGCCTTCGACCCCATCTTGCGAATACCCTCCAGCATCATCACCTCGATCTCGGTATCGAGCAGAAGGCCCCATGTCTGCGCGGCCTCGGCGGCCATTGGCGGCGTGACCTCGACCGGGTCATAACCCGCCTGTTTCGCCGCGCCCAACGCGGCCTCGACCGCGCGGGCGACATCTGCGTCCACCCCGTCACCAAACGGATCGACGCACCAGCCGATCCGCCGCGGGCCGTCATCGCGCGCGCGCCCGCTGTCGGGTGCGGCATTCCAGAGCGGATCATCCGACGAGCGCCGC